>NZ_JACCBP010000003.1:300000-546010 GCF_013408655.1 Pigmentiphaga litoralis | reverse complement strand
CGTTTGCTGCAGCAAGCCTGCTATTCTAAACCATCTTTTCGCGTCGTGCAAGTCGCCTTGCTTTGCTGCGTGCGCCGCGTGTTTCGCTGCGCTGGTTCGTTTACTTCGTACCGCACTTTCTATTGCGTTGCCGTTGAATTTCTTCATCAGCACAGAAGCGAGATTATGAAGGAGTTTTTTACGCTTGTCAAACCGTTGAAACATTCAAACTTTCAACTGCCAGACATCTTCACAGGGTTTTCACCCACAGGTTTTGGCCTGTTCACCGCTGCTCTTCAGAACTCGCTGCACCGCTGCTGCCTAGGCAGATCGCGTTGCGTTTGCTCCGTCGAGCCTTGAAATATAGCACGGTTATTTTCGGGTCTGCAAGTCGGCAAAACGAAATTCAAGAGCCGACTAAGGCTCGCAGGTATTTCCCGTCAAAACGGGCCTCCAGCTCGACCCGCTCCCCGGCAATATTGAACGGCATGGCGCAAGCGCCTGTCGTGATTATCTGGCCTGCCCTCAATGTGACACCCCGCTCCGCGGCGTGGTCGATCAGGGCTTCGAAGGAGGCCCATGGGGAGGTCACGTCATCCCCGGTTGCGACCCGTGCTCGTTCCATGCCGTTTGCCAGCACCGCCATGCTTTGTGCGACCTCATCGATCCTGCCCGTCTCGACTTCGGGCCCCACGACCAAGGCGCCAAAGCCTACCCCGTCTGCCGCAAAGCTGGGCCAGCCAACCGCTCGCCGATCCTGGAACCGCGACAGTACGAGCTCGAATGTCACATGGGTAGCAGACACCACGTCGGCCAGGCGACTTGGCGCCTTGCCGGGTTCGATATCCTGGCCCAGGACGAACGCAATTTCGCACTCCACGGTGATCGGGCGGTCGGTGGGCAGTAGCACCGTACTGCCGGCGGCGTAAACCAGTGACTCAAAGACCCGGCCCGCCAACGGCCGCGTCAAGGTGCCTTGCCGGAGAGCGCCAACGCTGCCGACTCCGAGCTTCCACCCCGCCACTGCCTCGCCCCGTAACGCGGCCACCACGTCCTGGATGGCATAGCCGTCTTCCAGCGTGGCCGGGCGGACGCCCTCGGGCAAGGCCTGGAGGACCCCGTGATCACGCCAGGTCTCCCACAGCAGCTCGGCTGCCGGCCTCGGGTCAAAGGTGCCAGGCATCGTCGGCGCTGCAGTAGTCATCGTGGACATCCCTCATGGAGTTTTGCTGGCGCCGTCGCGCCAACTGGCTTGATTGATCGATACGATAGGCGTGTGGTCGATCGACACACGTTGGTGCTCACTATATATAGGGGGTCTGACGCGATCACAAGTTCTTGGTCAATGGGCGTGGCGCTTGCTGCCTGCGTTCCGCGCCTGCACCATCGCCATGGCATTCCAGGATCGTTATCTTCGCCGCCCAATCAGGAGCACACGTTCATGAGTCGTCACGCAAGCCTGCCCGTCATAGAACTCATAGGTGCGCCTACAGATGTCGGCGCCGGTGTCCGAGGAACCTCCATGGGGCCGGCGGCGCTGCGGGTTGCCGACCTGGACACCGCACTTCGATTGCTGGGCTTTCATGTTGTCGACTGTGGGGACCTTGTGGGGCCGTTGAATCCCCGGCAACCGGCGGCCAATGGCTACCGTCACCTTGGCGAAGTTCATGCCTGGAACACGGCCTTGTTCAACGCCGTGCTGGGAAGCCTGTCGCGCAATGCCCTTCCTGTTGTGCTTGGCGGTGATCATTCGCTGGCCATCGGATCGATCAGTGCGGTCGCCCAGGATTGCCGGCGACGCGGCAAACGGCTGCGGGTGCTCTGGCTGGACGCGCACACCGACTTCAACACGTCGGCCATGACCCCAAGCGGCAACATCCATGGCATGCCTGTCGCTTGCCTGTGCGGTCACGGGCCGATGGAACTGATCTCATTGTCGGACCGGCAACCGGCAATCCTGGCAACCGAAGTCAGGCAGGTGGGCATCCGGAGCGTCGACGAAGGGGAAAAGCAGTTCGTGAAGCAGACCGGCCTGACCGTGTACGACATGCGGTATATCGACGAGGTCGGCATGCGTGCGACAGTCGAACGTGCGCTGGAAGGACTGGACGACGATACGCACCTGCACGTGAGCTTCGACGTGGACTTCCTGGACCCCGACATTGCGCCGGGCGTGGGGACGCCCGTTCTCGGAGGCGTAACGTATCGCGAGGCGCAGTTATGTATGGAGATGATCGCCGATTCCGGAAGGCTGGGCTCGGTCGATGTCGTCGAGATCAACCCCGCACGTGACGTGCAGAACCGCACGGCCCTTCTGGCGGTCGATCTCTTGAGCAGCCTTTTCGGCAAGTCCACCCTTGTGCGCCCTACCCTTTGATTGCCACGTCGTGTGATGTCCGGGCCTGTGATGTCCGGGCCTGCGATGTGCGGCAGTCTGGCGTCCGGCCCTTTTAATCCCCATCCTTCGATGCCGCACCCTTTAGATGCCGAACCCTCTCGATGCCCGGCACTGCCCGAAGGCCTGCGCCTGCTGCTTGGACAGTGACAGCGGAATTCGGTAGGGTGGAGCCATCCCCTTTACCTTTGACAGGAACCACCATGAGCGATCTGACGACACGATTCAACGACGCAGTTGCCGCAAGCAAGACCTTGTCGGAGCGGCCCGACAACATGACGCTGCTGAAGATGTACTCGCTCTACAAGCAGGGCAGCCAGGGCGATGCCTCGGGTGAACGCCCCGGCATGACGGATTTCGTGGCTCGCGCCAAGTGGGACGCGTGGCAGACGCAATCAGGCAAGAGCCGCGAGCAGGCAATGGAAGAATACGTGGCCTTGTACGACTCGCTGAAAGACTGAAGCGGCGGGCCCACAAGGCGGACTGATGAAGCGAATCACGAGGCGGGCTGAGCAGCCCGACTCCCATGACGAGCCGGACTGCCAGGACCAATACCCGGCCGGCCGGCCACACGCACGCCCGCGACCGCGAGGGCTCCCGCCATGGCAGAGGCCCCACGCAAACGTCAGACTGGCAGCACGTCCTTGTTGACCAGCGTGCGGGGCGGCTTGCCGTCCAGCCAGTCGGCCACGTTGGCGACAGCCAGGTCGCACATCGCGCGGCGCGTGCGGAATGTGGCGCTGCCGATGTGCGGGGTCAGGACCGCGTTGGGCGCGGCCAGCAGGTCGGGGTGAATGCGGGGCTCGTTTTCGAATACGTCGAGGCCGGCTGAGGCAATCTGGCCGGACTTGAGCGCCTGGGCCAGGGCCACGTCGTCCACCAGGCCGCCCCGCCCGATATTGACAAGGACGGCGGTGCGTTTCATCGCGGCCAGTTGCTCTGCGCCGATGATGTGGTGCGTTTCGGCCGAGTACGGCACGACCAGGATGACGTGGTCGGCCGTCGACAACAATTCGGCCTTGTCCACCCAGCGAGCGCCTTCGTCTTCGCCGGCAGGCAAGGTGCGGCGGTTGTGATAGATCACGTTCATGCCAAAGCCCTTTGCCCGGCGGGCAATCGCGCGGCCGATACGACCCATGCCGACAATGCCCAGCGTCGTGCCGTGCAGGTCAGCGCCCAGCCAGAGGTCGATGGCCCAGCGGTTCCACTGGCCGTCGCGCAACCAGCGTTCCGAATCACCGATCCGGCGGCCGGCGGCCAGCAATAACGCCCAGGCCATGTCGGCTGTGGATTCAGTCAGCACGTCCGGCGTGTTGGTCACCATGATCCCGCGGCGGGTGGCGGCGGCCACGTCGATATTGTTGTACCCCACTCCCACATTCGCGATCAGGCGCAGTTCCGGCAACTGGTCGATCACCGAGGCCGTGAACGGGCAGCCCGTGGTGGCAACGGCTGCGCTGCACCCCGCCACGTGGCGCACGATTCCGGCCGCATCCAGGGCTTCGTCTGCCGGGCTGAGCCGCAGGTCCGCACGATGGGCCAGGGGCTCGGCGGTATCGGGAAAGTACTGACGGGTGAAAGCAACCACGGGACGGGACATCGGAACTCCTCGTATGCGACTGTTGGAAGGCAGACGAATGATGGCATGATCCCGCCGCGCCCTGCACGAGTGGCATGCGTTGGAGGCTGCCAGACGCGGTGGGTCGCCGTTCCTGACGTGCCGGATCGTCAGCTGCGACGCCGTTCAAGCGGATCCACCCACCTGCAACGCCCCGGACGCCGAAAACTTTTATAATTAACAATCATTTTCATTAAAGGAACAGGTGCGCCCATGACCATTCGTCTCTCCGACCTGCCGTACGGCCAACAGGCGGCCGTGACTACGGTGGAGGACGTGGGGCTGCCGGATCCCATCGCCACACGCTTGCGCGACCTAGGATTTGTCGCTGGCGAGCCCGTGCGCATCGTTGCCCGAGGCCCGATTGGCGCCGACCCGCTGTTGATCCAGATCGGGTTCACACGTTTTGCCCTGCGCCGTGCCGAAGCGGCGCGCGTCCTGGTCGAACCCTTTGCTGCAGGCTGATTTCCACTCATGACGACTCAAGTTCTGTCCGCCCAGCGTATCGCGCTGGTCGGCAATCCCAACTGCGGCAAGACCGCCCTCTTCAATCTGCTGACGGGCAGCCGCCAGAAGGTCGCCAACTACGCTGGCGTCACGGTTGAACGCAAAGAAGGCCGCCTGACCACGCCGGCGGGCCACACGCTAAGCATCCTGGATCTGCCTGGCGCCTACAGTCTGCACGCGGTGAGCCCCGATGAAGCGGTCACGCGGGACATCTGTATGGGCCTGCGGGCCGGCGAGGCCCGGCCCGACATGCTGGTGGCGGTAGTGGACGCGACCAACCTGCGGCTGCATCTGCGCTTCGTGCTGGAACTGCAGCGCCTGGGCCTGCCGATGGTGATGGCGCTGAACATGAGCGATGCGGCCGCCCGCCGCGGCATCGTGATCGACCGCGCCAGGCTGCAGGAGCAGCTGGGCATGCCGATCGTCGAGACAGTGGCAGTCAAGCACGACGGCGCGGCGAGCCTGCTGTCGCGCATCGATGAGGGCGTACCGGCCCTTCCGCCCTCGCTGCCCGAAGGCGCCGACCTGCATGCCGAGGTCAATCGCTTGCTGAAGGCGGCCGTGACCATCCCCCGCCGTACCGCCGCCATCGACGATGCCGTGGACCGATGGGTGCTGCACCCGGTACTGGGCCTGGTGATCCTGGCTGCGGTCATGTTCCTGATGTTCCAGGCCGTGTTTTCGTGGGCCGAGCCCATCATGGGCGGGATCGAATCGGGCATCGGCTGGCTGGGTGAACAGGTCGGCAACCTGATGCCGGAAGGTCTGCTGCACAGCCTGATCGTGGACGGCCTGATCGCCGGCGTGGGTAGCGTGCTGGTCTTCCTGCCGCAGATCCTGATCCTGTTCTTTTTCATCCTGATCCTTGAAGAATCAGGCTATCTGCCGCGGGCGGCCTTCCTGCTCGACCGCATGATGATCGGCGCCGGGCTGACTGGCCGATCTTTCATTCCGCTGCTGTCGAGTTTTGCCTGCGCCATTCCGGGCATCATGGCCACCCGCAGCATCCAGGACACACGAGAGCGGCTGGCGACCATCATGGTGGCGCCGCTGATGACGTGTTCGGCTCGCCTGCCCGTCTACGCACTGCTGATCGGCGCTTTCGTGCCGGCGGACACGGTGCTGGGCATCTTCAACCTGCAGGGCGTGACCCTGTTCGTGCTGTACGTGGCGGGCATTGTCAGCGCGCTGGGGGTGGCCTGGGTGATGAAGCTGTTCCGACGCGATACGCGTGAGCACTCGCTGCTGCTGGAACTGCCGTCGTACCGGGTGCCGCATGCCCGGGACCTGTTCGTGGGCCTGATGGAACGCGCCCGCATCTTCCTGATGCGCGTGGGGGGCGTGATCCTGACGCTGACCGTGCTGATCTGGTTCCTGTCGACCTTCCCGTCGCCACCGGAAGGCGCCGTGGGCCCGGCCATCGAGTACAGCTTTGCCGGCCGCATCGGTAATGCCTTGCAGACCATTTTCGAGCCGATCGGGTTCAACTGGCAGATTTCTATTGCGCTGGTGCCGGGTCTGGCCGCGCGGGAAGTCGCCGTGGGCGCATTGGCCACCGTGTACGCGCTGTCGGGCGCGGCAGATGACGCAGCCACCACGCTGACGCCGCTGATTGCCGCCCAATGGGAATTGGCGACGGCGTTTTCGCTGCTGGCCTGGTTCATCTTCGCGCCGCAGTGCCTGTCGACGCTGGCGGTGATCCGCCGCGAGACGGCCTCGTGGAAATGGGTCGGCATCGCGACGGTGTACCTGTTCGCGCTGGCCTACATTGCTTCGTTCATCACCTATCACGTCACAAGGATGCTGACATGACTGCGTATTCGACCTTCGAAAGCCTGGTAGTTGGCCTGGTCGTGCTGGCATGCGCGCTGGGCGCTTTCCGGCGGATGATGCCGAAGACCCACGCGCGACTGAAACAGCGTGCGGGAAGCTGGATGACGAAGGACGGGCACCCCGCGTGGATGCAATCGGTCGGCCGGAAATGGTCGGCACGCAAGGTCGACGCCGGGGGTTGCGGGAGCGGGTGCGGGACGTGCGACAGCTGCGGCACGTCGTCGGACGCGTCGCCGGCAATGACGTCCCCCAAGACCGATCCTGGCGTGCCGGTGCGACCCATCAAACTGGTGAAACGCGAGTCCATTTAAGGTTCGCGCACCGTCCCACCGCGCCAGTAAAAAAGCCAGGCTTCCGTATCGGACAGCCTGGCTTTTTTTTATTCCGCCGGGATCTCGAAGACCTGTCGCAGGTAGGCCAGATAGGCTTTGTCGTCGCACATGGTTTTTTCGGGTGTGTCGGACACCTTGGCGACCGGTTGCCCGTTGCAGCGAACCATTTTCATTACGACCTGCAGCGGCTGATAGCTGAGGTCGTTCGTCAGATTGGTCCCGATCCCGAACGCCGTGATACAGCGGCCGGCGAAACGTTTGGCCAGTTCGATCGCCAGCGGGAAGGTCAGGCCGTCGGAAAACACCAGCGTTTTGGTACGCGGGTCGACCCGATTCTGGCGATAGTGGGCGATCAGGCGTTCGCCCCACTGGAAGGGGTCGCCCGAATCATGGCGCGCGCCGTCAAACAGCTTGCAGAAGTACATGTCGAAGTCGCGCAGGAACGCGCTCATGCCGTACACGTCGGACAGCGCAATGCCGAGGTCGCCCCGGTATTCCCGCGCCCACACTTCGAAGCCATAGGTTTGCGAGTCGCGAAGACGCGGCCCGAGCGCCTGGCAGGCCTGCAGGTATTCATGCGCCATGGTGCCCAGCGGCGTGAGGCCGTGCTTCATGGCGAAGTACACGTTGCTGGTGCCGGCAAAGTTTTCTTTGAGCGTGTCGCGCAGCGTGACCATGACTTCTTCGTGCCAGCGCTTGGAGAAGCGGCGGCGGGTGCCGTAATCGGCCACCCGGAATTCCTTGAGGTCGGGGTCGTTGCGGACCAGCTGCACCTTGCTCTGCAGGCGAGCGCGCCCTTCTTCGTAGGCCGGCGCCAGCTGGGTATTGCGAAAGTACACCTCGTTCACGATCGACAGGACCGGAATTTCGAACAGGATGGTGTGCAGCCACGGGCCTTCCACCATGATGTCGAGTTCGCCCGGGCTTGCCGACTTTTCGATCGAGATGCAGCGTTCGGGCAGGTGAAAGAGCCGCAGGAAGTCGACGAAGTCGCTCTTGATGAAGCGCATGCTGCCCAGGTAATCGAGCTCTTCGTCGGTGAAGCGCAGCGCGCAGAGCTGACGGACCTCGTCGCGAATTTCGTCCACATAGGGCTGCAGGTCGACGCCCTGGGTGCGGCACTTGTACTTGTACTGAACCTGTGCGGCCGGGAACTGATGCAGGACGACCTGCATCATCGTGAACTTGTAGAGGTCGGTATCCAGCAGGGACGTGATGATCATGTTGCCGCTCCAGGCGTTGCAGTTCCGGGCGTGGCAGAACTGCCATACAGACCGGCGACCGACCCGGAGGTCAGGCCGTAGACGTGTTCGGCACCGGGAAAGACACCGCTTTCGACTTCCTGGGCGTAGCGGCGTGCCGCCTGCAGCACGGCGTCGCCGCCACCCGATACGTCGACCATGTAGTTCTTCACGAACTTGGCCGGGCTGTGGGTCAGGCCGAGCATGTCGTGCAGCACGAGGACCTGGCCGTCGCACGCGGCGCTGGCGCCGATGCCGATGGTCATCAGCGTGGTGTCGTTGCACACCCGGCGCGCGACGGCGTCCGGTACGGCTTCGATGACCAGCATGGCGGCGCCCGCCGCTTCGACGGCCTGCGCGTCGGCCACGATCCGGTCGGCGTCGGCCGTTTCCTTGCCTTGCACCCGGAAGCCGCCCAATGCATGCACGTGGGACGGCATCAGGCCAATATGGCCGCAAACCGGAATGCCGCTGCGGGTCAGCAGTTCGATGCTGGGGGCGATTTCCGCGCCGCCTTCGAGTTTGACCATCTGCGCGCCGGCCTGCATCAGGATGACGGCGTTGTGCAGCGCTTGAGCAGGGCTTTCCTGATAGCTGCCGAAGGGCATGTCGGCCAGCACAAAGGCATTGGCGGCGCCGCGCACGACGCAGGCCGTGTGATAGGCAATGTCCTGGATCGTGACGGGCAGTGTGGAATCGCGTCCCTGGACGACCATGCCCAGGGAATCTCCGATCAGCAGGGTGTCGATGCCGGCCTCGTCCAACACTCGGGCAAAGCCCGCGTCGTAACACGTCAACATCGATAATTTGCGGCCATTGGCGAGCTTCTTGCGCAGCGCGCTCAAAGAGGTTCGCATCGTGCAGTCTCCGGATAATCAAGCTGAGGATGTCAGCCGGTCTACTTGGTCAAGCAGGTGAGCCGGTCAACATAGCACAGCGCGCGCCGCGTTTCCTGCGCGTACGGACAGTTCCGACCGGGCAATCGCCCTAGGGAAGCACTCAATTACGGCTGAATAGCCTGCTTACGTCGCCGTGAAGCGGCGCGTGTCAGGCGCCAGACGTGGCGTGATGTGCACGGCGAGACCGGACGCGCGGAGGGGTTATGCAGGCGAAACTTCGCGAGTCCGGTAAAATCATCGGCTAACCCAATTTTTTCAACGGCACGCCTCGTGCCGCGGAGCTTCGAATGACCCACGTCGTCACTGAAAACTGCATCAAGTGCAAATACACCGATTGCGTGGACGTGTGCCCTGTGGATTGCTTTCGCGAGGGTCCCAACTTCCTGATCATCGATCCGGACGAGTGCATCGATTGCGCTGTCTGTATCCCGGAATGCCCGGCCAACGCCATCCTTGCCGAAGAAGACTTGCCGCAAGACCAGCTGCACTTCATCGAGATCAATGCCGAGCTGTCCAAGAGCTGGCCCAGCATCACCCGCACCAAGAAGCCGCTGGACGATGCGGATGAATGGAAGGACAAGCCCAACAAGCTGCCGCTGCTGGAGCGCTAAGCCGCCTGCATGAGCGCCGACAAATACACTGCCGAGACGGTCACCTGGGTCAAGACCTGGGTGCCTGGAAAGCTGTTTTCGTTCCGGACCACGCGCGACCAGGGCTTTCGTTTCGTGCCTGGCCAGTTTGCGCGGCTGGGCGTGGCCAAGCCGGATCCGTCCGCGGCCGATGGCTCGGGCAGCACGATCGTGTGGCGCGCGTATTCCATCGTGTCGGCGCCGTATGACGAGCACCTCGAGTTCTTTTCGATTGTGGTGGACGGCGGGGAATTCACCAGCGAGCTTGAAAAGCTGGGTGAAGGCGACACGATCTACGTCGACAAGACCGCCTTCGGTTTCCTGACCACCGCCGCTTTTCCGACCGGCAAGGATCTGTGGATGCTGAGCTCGGGCACAGGGCTTGCGCCATTCATTTCGGTATTGCTGGACCTGCAGGTGTGGGACGACTACGAGCACCTGATTGTGGTGCACAGCGTACGCACCGCCGAAGAGCTTGCCTACCGCGAGACCATTGAAGGACTGGCCGACCATCCCTATTTTGGTGAGATGGTGGCCGCCAATCCGCACAAACTCATCTACCTGCCGTCCATCACGCGCGAAATCGTGCCAGGCGCACTGAATGGGCGCATCACCACCCTGATCGAGACCGGTGAGCTGGAACGCCGCGCTGGCGTGGCGTTGGACCCCGAGCGGGGCCGGGTGATGTTGTGCGGAAATCCCGAAATGGTGTCCGATTTACGCCACTTGCTGGCTTCCCGGGGATTTGCTGCCTCACGCCGGGGCAGGCCCGGTAACCTGGCCGTCGAGAACTATTGGTAGTTGCACCGCTGTCGTGCATTGTGCATTGCACGATCCCCATGGCAGAGCAATAATCGTCAGTCATATTGCAGTCCCGGAGCACTCATGCTGTACCAACTCCACGAAATGCAGCGCGCGCTGTTGACCCCGTTTGCGAGCTTCGCCGACGCCAGCGCACAACTTTTCTCCAATCCGTTCAGCCCGCTTGCGTACACGCCTGTGTCGCGGCGCATCGCTGCCGGTTACGAGCTGCTGTATCGGCTCGGCAAGGACTATGAAAAGCCGGCCTGGGACTTGCCCACTACCCTGATCGATGGCGTCGAGGTCCCGGTGACCGAATCGAACGCCGTCCAGAAGCCCTTCTGTAACCTTGTCCACTTCGAACGCGGCGCGGTTCACCGCAGCGTGGGCAAGGGCGCGGGCGCCGTACGCAAGGACCCGAAGGTCCTGCTGGTGGCACCGCTGTCGGGCCATCATGCCACCCTGCTGCGCGACACCGTGCGGGCGCTGCTGCCTGCGCATGATGTGTATGTGACGGACTGGGTGGATGCCCGCATGGTGCCGGCGTCGGCCGGCCCCTTCCATCTGGACGACTATGTCCTGTATGTGCGGGACTTCATTCGCGAACTGGGTCCGGACGTTCACGTGATTTCGGTGTGCCAGCCGACCGTCCCGGTGCTGGCGGCCATTTCGCTGATGTCCACCGAGAACGATCCCGCCCTGCCCCGCACCATGATCATGATGGGTGGCCCGATCGATCCCCGAAAGTCGCCGACCCAGGTCAACACGCTGGCAACCACCAAGCCGTACTCGTGGTTCGAGAACCAGCTGATCCATCGCGTTCCGCCACGTTTCCCGGGCGCTGGCCGCAAGGTTTACCCCGGCTTCCTGCAACACGCCGGATTCGTTGCCATGAACACCGATCGCCATGCAAAGTCGCACTATGACTTCTACCTGGACCTGATCAAGGGCGACGATGAAGACGCGGAACTGCACCGCAAGTTCTACGACGAGTACAACGCCGTGCTGGACATGCCGGCCGAGTATTACCTGGACACCATCAAGACGGTGTTCCAGGAAGCCCGCCTGCCTCAAGGCACGTGGGACGTTGCTGGCCAGCGCGTCACGCCCGGAGACATCAGCTCGGTGGCCTTGCTGACGATCGAAGGCGAGCTGGACGATATTTCCGGTTCAGGCCAGACGCAGGCTGCCCAGGATCTGTGCTCGGGCATTCCCGCGGCGAACAAGGAACACTTCACCGCCAAGGATTGTGGCCACTACGGCATTTTCTCGGGCCGCCGCTGGCGCACCATCATTGAACCGAAGATTGCCGCGTTCATTCGCCAGCACGAACGCCCCTCGACCTGACGCTTTGTTCCGTGCACGACCTCGCTGACCGCATCGACGCCCGCCTTCCCCAGACCCAATGCACAAAATGCGGGTTTGACGGTTGCAGGCCGTATGCCGAGGCGATTGCCAATGGGACAGCGGGCATCGACCGATGCCCGCCCGGCGGCGAAGCGGGCGTCGCCACGCTGGCCGCGCTGCTTGACCGCCCTATCGTTCCGCTGGACCTGACGCGCGGCCTGCCTGGCCCGCTGCGGGTTGCCCGCATCGACGAACAGCACTGCATCGGCTGTACCTTGTGCATTCAGGCCTGTCCGGTGGATGCCATCGTCGGCGCCAACAAACGTATGCATACGATCCTGCCGTCGGCCTGTACGGGCTGTGATCTGTGCGTTGCACCCTGTCCGGTCGATTGCATCCACATGGAGGTGGTCGCACCGCCTCGCGCGTGGACCGAACAGGATGCTGCTGACGCGCGGCGGCGTTATACGCTGAGGCAGTCACGACTGATCCGGGAATCCGACCGCGAGCACAGCGCGGCGCCAACAGTGTCGGCCACGGCCGGCGAGGACTGGGTGTCTCGGAACCCCGCAGCAGCGCAGCAGGACCATGAGGCCGTGGCCGTATCGGTGGCGCACACCCCTTCCAGTGCCACGGCGGGATCTGCACCCGCCATTGGTCAACCGGATGCGTCGTCTGCCGACATCACCCTGCCACCGTTGTCTTCCACCCCCGCGCCGGCGGCGCCTGCCGACAGCGCGGCAGAACGCAAACAGGCCATTCTGGCCGCCGCGCTGGCCCGGGCTCGCGCGCGCCGCGCCGGGTGACGGCGACGATCCGGGCCGCTCCATGTGATCAGTGGGATCCGCGCCCCAGCCGGCACTGAGCGCCCGACAGCACAGCTTTCCCACCCCATCCTTCCCCATTTTTCGCCATGAACAACGCCAAGCGCCTGGAAATCTTTCGCCGCCTGAGCGCGGCCAATCCCACGCCGCAGACCGAGCTGGAATACACGACGCCGTTCCAGCTGTTGATTGCAGTGATCCTGTCCGCGCAGGCCACCGACAAGTCGGTGAACATTGCGACGCGCCGCTTCTTTCCCGAGCATGGCACGCCCGAGGGCATTCTTGCGCTGGGCGAAGAAGCGCTGGGCGAGTACGTGCGCACCATCAACCTGTGGAAGACCAAGGCCAAGAACGTGCTGGCGACCTGTCAGCAGTTGATCGATCGCCATGGCGGCGAGGTGCCGGCGGATCGCGCGTCGCTGGAAGCCCTGCCTGGCGTGGGCCGCAAGACGGCCAATGTGGTGTTGAACACGGCATTCCGGCAAGTGGCGATGGCGGTGGATACCCACATCTTCCGGGTCAGCAATCGCACCGGCCTGGCGCCGGGCAAGAATGTCGTGGAAGTCGAAGCCAAGCTGCTGAAGTTCGTGCCGCGCGATTACCTGATGGATGCGCATCACTGGCTGATCCTGCACGGCCGCTACGTGTGTGTGGCCCGCACGCCCAAGTGCCCCGAGTGCGGCATTGTTGACCTGTGCGACTACCGCAGCAAGACCAAGCCGGCCTGACTTTGTACGGAGTCTGATGCGCGCGGCGCGCTTTATACACAACAGGTATAAGCAATCGCTTTTTTTACACTGCATGCTCGCTCGCATTACAACGCCGACGCTCAAATGGCGCTCTATCAAGGCCGGGCAACATGGCACGGCCCTTGCAAGGACAGGGGTACACCGGCAGTGATCACGGTCACCCGATGTACCCGTCTATTGAAGCTAGGAGAGCCCTATGAAAACCATAAAAACCACCCTGACCATCGCCCTGCTGTCCTGCGCTGCCTTCTCCGTCGGCGCCCACGCGGCCGACGACGCGTACAAGATGCGCGACAAGCAGATCGAAGCCGAGTACAAGTCCGCTATGGAACTGTGCAAGCCGATGAAGGGCAACAACCAGGACGTGTGCGAGAAGGAAGCCAAGGCGAAGCGCACCAAGGCTGAAGTCGACAACAAGGCTGCCGCAAAGACCGGTGACGTGCGTGCCGATGCCAACAAGGAAAAGCGCGAAGCCGACTATAAGGTTGCCAAGGAAAAATGTGACGCCATGTCCGGCGATGCCAAGGACATGTGCCAGAAGCAGGCCAAGACGACCTACAACATGTAATTGCTTGAACGTCTGATTCCGAAAGGGATCAGACCATAATGACAAGAACGATCGCATTCCATTCAGGCCGCTCATAGCGGCCTTTTTTCTCAGGAGTCGAACATGGCGAACAGCACACTATTGAACGACGGCGAAGAAGCAATGGGTTTTCCGCCGGGCCACACCAACGCCGATCTGGGACCCAGCGACAGCTCGGATACCGGCAGCGACCGCGCAGGCTTGCCGCAAGGTGACAGCGACTCCGATTCGGGTGGCGCGGGCGATCGTCCATCGGTAGACATTTCGATTGAAGAAGAAGGCGATGACCTGCTGCCCGATTCGATCGAACCCATTCCTGGCGAAGGCGTGGACGAACAGGAAATCAGCCAGGGCAATGTCGGTGACCGGATCGGGGACGCGATCCCGGATGACGACGAGAACGACAACGTCTGACATGAAAAAGGCGCCCTGATCAAGGCGCCTTTTTTTTATTGAACGCGGTCTCCCGCGTCCACGACGATCTGACTTCCCGCTCGACTATTCGGTAGCCTTGGCAGGCACCTTGTCGCTGAGTACGGGGGTGTTGGCCGCATCGAAGTCGACCCAGTCGCCGTTCTTCCATTGGCCACCGGCACGCTCGATATCCTTGCCGCCCGCCTGCAACAGGATTTGCGACGCCAGCGTTTCGGTATCCGGCACTACGCGCACCGACGTGAGCACGCCCGCGCGCCGCATACCGATGTCCTGGCCCGGCCGCGCAGGCCGCTTGCTGTTCTGCTTGGTGGCTACCATCGCGCCGCCCAGCGACCCGATGTAGGCCCCCACGGCAACGAAGATGATCAGTGCCCACAGTGGGATCCCCGACACCATCCAGATCGCTGCGCCCAACACCGCGCCAAGCACGGCAATGGTGGCGGCGCCGATGATGGCGCCTTTGTGCGCATCCTTGGCGCCTTCACTGGCGGCATGGTCGCCCCCCACGGCATGACGTGCATGCTGGCCGGCAGGGTTCACAAAAAAGATCGAGACGTCTTCTTCCTTGAAGCCTTTCTGGAACAGCATACGGCCTGCGGCTTCGGCCTCGGGAAAGGAGTCGAATCGAGCAGCGACGATCAGGGACATGGTGTTTTCCTTATTAGCATTGTGCCCGCTGTACAGCACGAAACGTGCCGGTCAGCGGGCGCTGGTCAGGAAGGGACGATGCGGCAGGTCAGCCTTGCGGCGGGACCGGTGCCGGCGGGATTTGCGGGGGTTCGACGGGCTCGGGATTGTTGGGCGGGGGATCGCCTACCGGGCCACCTGGAGGATCGCCAATCGGGTCGACTGGCGGATCATTGACGGGAGGAATCGGGGGGGTGGTGTGCATGTGCAGATCCTGCATGTTGGCTCCTTATCGTTGTCGGCCGCCCTGCCCCCCACACGCCTACTCGTCGAGCGCGTCGGAAGCGGAATATTCTTCGAGGCGGTTGTACAGCGTCTTCAAGCTGATGCCCAAGACTTCAGCCGCATGCTTCTTGACGCCCGAACATTGTTCAAGCGTCGCAAAGATCAGCTGACGATCTGCTTCCGCAAGAGACATACCCACCGGAATGGTGATGATGGTTTCCGCCGGCGCCTTGGACGTGGCCAGTTGCATGGGCGCAGCGAACGGGCTGATCAGCCCTTCGTCGGCCATGATGAACGCGCGCTGCACGTAGTTCTTCAACTCGCGCACGTTGCCAGGCCATGAATGCGCCGACAGGTTCGCCAGCATTTCTGGGGCAAAGGTCTTGGTTGTGCCGTGCTGGGCGTTCAGGTCGTCCAGGAAGCTTTGCGCCAGCAGTTCCGAGTCCTTGCCCCGCTCGCGCAATGGCGGCAGTTGCAACGGGAAGACGTTCAGACGGTGGTACAAGTCTTCGCGCAGCTTGCCCTCGGCCACCGCTTCCATCGGGTTGCGGTTGGTCGCGGCAACGATGCGGACGTCGCTTTCGATTTCCTGATTGGTACCGACACGCATGAACAGACCGGTTTCAAGCACGCGCAGCAGCTTGACCTGCAGTTCGATCGGCATTTCGGTAATTTCGTCCAGGAACAGCGTGCCGCCGTTGGATCGTTCGAAGTAGCCCTTGTGCTGGCGTTCAGCGCCCGTGAAACTGCCGCGTTCATGGCCGAACATTTCGCTTTCAATCAGGTTGGGCGAAATGGCGCCGCAGTTGACGGCCAGGAACGGACGCTTGCGACGCAGGCTCAGTTCATGGACCGTTTGCGCGGCCAGTTCCTTGCCGGTGCCGCTTTCGCCGATCAGCAGCACGGTGGCTTCGGTCGGCGCGACCTTGTTGATCTGGTCGTAGAACTGCTGCATGGCGGCCGAGTTGCCGAGCATGCGGCCAAAGCGTCCGTAGCGGCGCAGCTCGCCGCGCAGCGATCCGATTTCGGCCTTGAGGTCGCCCGAGCGCGGAATGCGATCCAGGATCGCTTTCAGGCGCTGCATGTTGATCGGCTTGACCAGGTAGTCGGCGGCGCCCAGACGCAGGGCGTCCACGGCGCTTTCGACGCTGGCGTGGCCCGTGATCAGGATGACTTCCACCGGAATGCCCGGCTCCAGTTCCTTGAACAGGTCCATGCCGGTGCCGTCGGGCAGCTTCAGGTCCGTCAGCACCACATCTGGCGCTTGCCGCACGATCTGGATCCGGGCTTCGCGCAAATCGCCGGCGACGGCGGTGGTGAATCCCTCGTCAGCGATGATTTCAGCGAGCGCGGCCCGCGTGTTCGGTTCATCATCAACGATCAATACGTGCGGCATGCGAGCAAACTCCGATAACCTGTAAAAATGCGCGCTGGGGACCTTGGCTACCCTTATAACAGGGTCCGATCCGCCATGCGCGCGTACCACCTACTTCCCATTCGTGCAGTAGAAACGATAGCAAGAAATCGGGTCTCCAAAACGATTCCCGGGCCGCACCGGCCGCCCTGCCCGGCGCTTGCCGAACGGAGCAGACCGGTGACGGCCCGCTTCATGCACGGACCACATGCAATTGATGCAGGGTCCGCATTATGCCCAGTGCGGCTTAACGACGCAGCGCGACGAGGCTGACCAGCACGCCGACTGCGGCAGCGATGCCGACAGCGCGCCAGGGGTTCTCACGCACATACGCGTCGGTGGTTTCCGACACTTCTTTGTACGAGTCGATTGCCGATGCTTCCAGGTCGCTGTAGACGCCCTTGGCACGGCTCAGTTGGGCGTTCAGCTTGCTGCGCGCGCTGTCGACTTCGGTACCGGTCGCCGCTGCGGTGGAACGCAGCAGATCTTCGGCGCCTTCAACCAGGCCGCGAAAGTTGCTGGCGATCTTTTCTTTCTTGGAAGACACATCAATTGCATTGGCACCCATGACTTTCTCCTTGTGTACGACGAAGGCGCGACCTGGACCGGACGGTCCGGGAGGTCGTGCAACAACCACCGTTTAATGACAATAAAATCCCCGCCGCCAATGCCTTGTGAGGCTTGCCGGATGCTGTCCCGGCTTGACCGCGCAAGGCCCCGCGAGTACCGGCTCGGTACTGCAGTTGGTTGGGTATATGCATCTTCCGTGCCAATTTGCGGGAACGCCGTTTTCAGCAGGGTACTGCCCGGCAGGATCTACGAATTGCCGGGCCGCTTCCCCAGCGACATCCCGTCGGATAACGTAAAATTTACACGCTTTCGTATAATTTCTCCCGACCGAGCAAGGCTTGCACGGATTGGTTACCAACACGGGCGGACCGTAACCGGGAGCGCGTTTGAGGCACCGATCAAACGGGGTACGATCAATGCACAAAACCACACTGACCAAGCAGGGACCCGATGCAATCAGGCGATGTTTCCAATCCAACCATTAATCTTCCGGCTGATGCTGCGCCAGCGTCGATTAAGCCGAGGAGTGGGACAGCGCGCGCCGCGCAGGCAGGGGCCAATGCCATTCCACAGCCCTACGGGTTGCTGTACGGCAATTCGCCGGTCATGCAGAACCTGTATCGGCAGATCGACAAGGTCGCCAAGACGGCCCTGTCGGTATTGATCGTCGGCGACAGCGGCACGGGCAAGGAACTGATCGCCAAGACGGTCCATGACAAAAGCCAGCGCAATGCCAAGGCCTTCATTCCGGTCAATTGCGGCGCGATCCCGGCTTCCTTGATCGAGGGCGAATTGTTCGGCCACGAGAAGGGCAGCTTTACGGGCGCCGTGCATCAGCACATCGGCTACTTTGAACATGCCAGCGGCGGCACGATCTTCCTGGACGAAATTACCGAGATGGCGCCCGACATGCAGATCAAGCTGCTGCGGGTGCTCGAGACCGGCACCTTTCATCGGGTGGGCGGCACGGAACAGATCGAAGTGGACGTGCGCGTGATCGCAGCGACCAACCGGGATCCACAAGTGGCGGTCAAGGACGGTCGTTTCCGTGAAGACCTGTTGTACCGGCTGGCGGTGTTTCCGATTCGGGTCCCTCCGCTGCGCGAGCGCCAGGGCGATATTGAACTGTTGGCGCAGCGCTTCCTGGACCAGTTCAACGCCGCCGAAAAGACCAGCAAGGTCTTTTCCAAACGCGCGCTGGAAGCCCTGGGCCAGCACTCGTGGAACGGCAATGTGCGCGAGCTGAAGAACACCGTGCACCGCGCGTTCATCATGGCCGACAAGGTGGTGGAACTGCCGGGCCCGACCCAGCCGCCGCGCAACAAGCGGGCGGTGCGCCGCGAAGGGTTTCTGGACGTGTGGATCGGCACGCCACTGCTCGATGCCCAGCGCGAGATCATCCTGGCCACGCTTGCCCATTTTGACGGCGACAAGCGACAGGCTGCCAGCACGTTGGGAATCAGCCTGAAGACGCTCTACAACCGCCTGGAAAGCTACAAGCCTGACGGATCGGGTGGCGGGTCGGTGGAATAAGCCGGTCAGGCGATCCGCAGTGATAACAACAAGCCCGCAGTCTATGCGGGCTTTTGTTTGTCCGAGCGTCCTGAAAGCGCCTGCTACAGCCAGCGTTCGCCAAAACGCGAAATGAATTCCATGAAGCGGTACTTGACCGGTCGGTTGTGCCATTGGGACAGGGTCACTTGTTTGGACAGGGCCACGTCGTTGTCGAACAGCGCATCCATTTGTGCGCCGAAATTGGCGCCAAGGACCACGGCGTTGATTTCATGATTCAACGTAAAGCTGCGCCAGTCAAAGTTGCTTGAGCCCGCCGTCGACCACACGCCGTCCACGACCGCCGTCTTGGCGTGCAAGAGCGCGTCATCCCGCTCGTACACCCGCACGCCGGCCTGCAGCATCTCTTCGTAGTGCGATCGGCCGGCATGGAACACGATGGACGAATCACTGAAGCCGGGCAAGATCAACGCGACGTCCACCCCCCGGCGCGCCGCGTCGCACAGGGCGGTCAGGAAGGCCGGATCCGGCACGAAGTAGGCCATCGTGATGTGGATGGACTTTTGCGCGCTGTTGATGGCGGACAGCAGGGTCAGGTAGATCGCATGGTTATCTTCGGCGCCCGGCTTGTTGACGACAATGCGGACAATCTGCGGACCTTCGTTGCGCGGAGGCGGGAAGAACTCCCGCGCTTCCAGCGGCGGCGCCTTCTGGCTGTTCCACCCGTCGATGAACACGCGTTCAATGTCGGCAACGGCAGGCCCGCGGATTTCCAGGTGGGTATCCCGCCACGGTGCGGTGGATGCCGTGGGCTTGCCCGTGCGAAGGGCTTCCTCGTCCCGCGCTTTTTGCGCGGACGATTTGCCGCTGCCAAAACGCGGGAATGAACCCGAGGCCGAACCCGACCCCGACCCGGACCCGCTGGGGCTCGACGAATACACGCTGCTGACGTTGATGCCGCCCACGTAGCCGACCCGGCCGTCCACCACCAGCACCTTGCGGTGGCTGCGTTCGTTGATCGCAAACGGCTTGGCGCTTTCCAGTGGATTGACGGGATTGAAGACGGCAACTTGCACGCCCCCAGCGCGCATGCGATCGAACAGCGTCTTCGGGACGTTCATGGTGCCGACGTCGTCGACCATGACCGCGGCCGCCACGCCCTGGCGGACCTTGTCGATCAACAGGTCGGCCAGCCGATTGCCCACCTCGTCATCTTCGAAGATATAGCTTTCCATGTGCACGTACTGGGTCGCGGCCTTGATCGCCTCGCCCATGGCCTTGTAGGTGCTGGGCCCGTCCGAAAACAGCGTGATGTGATTGCCGGTGGACAGCGGCGCGCCCGCCACGGCTTCTTCGACCTGGACGTGCCGGGCGAGGAAGTCGGCGCCGTCGCCGCGGGCGGCTACCTTCTTGATCAACTGCTGGCTGGCCTCGTAGGTGAGCCAGCCGGACTTGGAAGAAATGCGGACTGCTTGCGTGCGCTGCGTCGCGGTCTCGGGGTCGGGCAACGTCGCGCAATGCGACAGGCTGACCACGCAGGCGGCGGCGATCACGACTCGGCCTATCAATGTCATTGTTATGGCGGACGAACCGGGAGGTATGGATGAGCATGGAGAGCAAACCTCATGCCAACCTCTCCGAAAGAACAGGCCAGGCAGGGGCGCCGCGTGCCGGCCGCTGCCCGACAGCAAGCCGCGTTCCTCATTACATTCTACGTAAAACTTACCGGCGCAAATCCTGGGTGAAATGACCCGCTTGGGCTGGAGAGCGCCTGTTCATGCGGATCCGCAAAGTGGCACGAAGCTTGCAAACAAAAGACCCGTAGTCTGTTATCGCCCGCCTGGGCACCGTTATTCTGGGAGATCCACGTGGTACAAGCCACCTACGATATGCGCGCGCGACAACAGTTGTCGCTCACGCCGCGGCTGCAGCAATCGGTCAAGCTTTTGCAGATGTCCGCGCTCGAATTCACACAGGAACTACAGCAGGCCCTGGCCTCGAATCCGTTCTTGGAGGAAGACGACGAAGTCGCCCTCGAGACCGATTCGGATGGCATGCCCGTTGCGCAGGACCACAGCCTGACCGAGGTGCCCACATCGAGCGCACCCGAGGCTGACGAAGCCCCCTATTCCGCCACCAACGATACGTCGATCGAATCCGACCTGGGCAGCTATGGGTCGGAGTACGCCGGCGAACGCGGGTCGAGCAACGATGATGAAGCGCATGACATTGGCGAATGGACCAACGCGACGCTGGACCTGCGCGACCATCTGCGCCGCGAACTGTGCGGCTATCGCCTGAACGACCGCGACCGCGCATTGGCCGAGATCGTGATCGAAGCCCTGGACGATGACGGCTATCTGCGCCAGGAATTTTCTGACCTGTCCGACGTGATGGATTTCGATCCGGAGCCGACCGAAGAAGAATGGATGGTTGCCTTGACGCTGGTGCAGCAGCTGGACGGCCCTGGCATCGGGGCGCGCAATCTGGGCGAATGCCTGAAGCTGCAGATCGATGCCCTCGGTGCCGAGACTCCCGGACGCGACCTGGCCCGCCGGATCGTCACGCAGCACCTGGATCTGCTGGCGCGCCGCGAGACGGCCGAAATGAAGCGCCGCCTGACCTGCGATGAACCGGAATTGACGGCGGCGACCAAGCTGATCCGCAGCCTGGATCCCAAGCCCGGCACCCGGTATTCGCGTCAGACCACCGACCACGTCATTCCTGATGTGATCGTGCGCAAGGTCAAGGGCCGCTGGGTCATCGCGACCAATCCGGCCGTCATGCCCCGCGCTCGCCTGCACCATGCCTACGCCAACCTGTTCCGCCGCGCCCGTTGCGGCGACCGTGCGCCCATGGCGCAGGAACTGCAGGAAGCCCGCTGGCTGATGAAGAACGTCGAGCAGCGGTTCACCACCATCCAGCGGGTGGCCGAAGCCATCGTGGCGCACCAGAAAACCTTTTTCGACTACGGTGAAATCGCCATGCGCCCCCTGGTGCTGCGCAAGGTGGCGGAAGAGCTGAATCTGCACGAGTCGACCGTGTCACGCGCAACGGGCAACAAGTACATGGCGACCCCGCGCGGTGTGTTTGAATTCAAGCACTTCTTTTCGCGTGAGTTGGCAACCGACACGGGCGGCAAATGTTCCGCAGCGGCGGTCAGAGCGTTGTTAAAAGACATGATTGCGAGCGAGAACCGCGAAGATCCGCTTTCCGACGTTTCTTTGACTAAAATGCTGGCGGACCAGGGAGTGGTGGTCGCCCGCCGCACGGTCACCAAGTACCGTGGCCTCATGAAAGTGCCTCCCGCGGAGTTGCGCAAACAACTCTGAGCTTTATCAACGCGGAAGCCCCGCAACGGACGGCAATGGATGTGGGTTAAAAAAGCAGTTGCGACAGTCGTCGCCGTTCCCGTGGTCATTGTCGGTATTGCGATGGCGATCGATTGGCGGTTTCTGCGGTACCCGATCGAACGTTATGCCAGCGAGCAATTGGGAAGGCCGGTCACCCTGACCGGCTTTCACATGGCCTTGCGCCCTTTCACCACCCGACTTCAATTCGAAGGCTTGCGTATCGGCAACGTGCCCGATTCTCGCCAGCCGCAGATGGTCGCCCTCGATATTGCCGAAGTGCATCTGTCGACGTGGCGCGCCCTGCACAAACAGATCCTGGTGGAACAACTTGCACTTCGCGGCGGCGAGGTCTATCTGGCGCGCGCCAAGAACGGCGCCAACAACTGGACGCTGCCCGGCCGGGAACGCAACGACATGGATGTCGAAGCGCTGGTGCTGGATAACGCGTTGATCGACTACGACGATCGCCAGCTCGACCTGACCGCAGATATTCGAACCACCACCCTGCGCAAGCCCGACGCCAAGGGATACACCGTGCAGGCCGAATTCAACGGCTACTACGGCACGGCGCGCTACCAAGGCAAGTTCGCCACGGGCCCGGTCATTTCCTTGCGCGAAGCAGACACCCCCTTCCCTTTCCGTATCGATGGCCGCGTCGGCGCGACCCGGCTCAAGGCTGAAGGGACGATGCAGAACCTGCTGGGCGACCTGGGATTGGACGCCACGGTAGACCTGTCCGGACCGACGCTGGCCAACGTGGCGCCGTTCGTCAATATCGCCTTTCCCAATACCCCGCCGTTCGCCTACCGCGGCCGTCTGGCTCGCATCAACGGCAAATGGGATGCGACCCAGTTTGCCGCATCGCTGGGGCGCAGCGACCTGACGGGTGACCTGGCGTGGGACCCGCGCGGCGGGGCTCGCCCCAAGCTGACGGGCGACATCCATAGCCGGGTGTTCGACATTCAGGACATTGCCCCGCTGTTCGGCTGGATACCGGCCGCACCGCCGGTCATGGATCGCCCGCGTGGGGCGGCTTCCAGGACTGCGGCGTCGACCGCGGGGGCGTCCACCGCGTCGCCTTCACGCACGGCCCCGTCATCAAATACATCAACCCGGAGCAGCCCGGCCCGCAGTGCCGCCCTTGCGCGCGGCAAGCCGGAGCCGGACCGCCGTGTCCTGCCCGACTGGCAATTCGACGTGGCGCGGCTACGTGACAATGACGCCGACCTGAAAGTGGACATGGCCGTGCTGCGTTCCGGCACGGCCTGGTCTTTCGACAGCGTGGCGGGACGCGCGGTGATTGATCAGGGGCAACTGACCCTGTCACCCTTTACCGTCGGCTACGCGGGCGGACAGTTTTCGGCCAAGGTCACGTTCGATGCCCGGACCTCACCCGCCCAGGCAGCCCTGACCGGCACGCTGCAAAAAGCCCGTTATGGCCGCATGTTTGCCGATGCCGGCAGCCTGAAGCGCAGCGAAGGCATGCTGGGCGCCGACATTCGCCTGACCGGATCGGGTGACACCCTGCGTGACGTGTTGGGCAGCGCAAGCGGTGCATTCGGTCTGATCCTGGCAGGCGGCAACCTGTCGACCCTGGTGACGGACGGGTTGGCGGTCGATACAGGACCTGTACTGTCGCATCTGATCGGCCCCGACAAGCGGACCGTGCTGCGGTGCGCAGTGGCGGCGTTTGACGTACATAAAGGCATTGCCCGCACACAGACGCTGTTGGTCGACACGCCCGACGCGCGGCTGGCGGGTCAAGGCACCGTCGCATTCGCCGATGAACGCCTGGACTTGCGGCTGGCGCCGGTGGTGAAAGACGTGCAGAAAGACCCGGCGCGTGACGGCGGCAAGGAGCCTGGCAAGGAAACGGTTCGGGAAGCGGCGCCTGCCGTGGCGCGCTCGCCGGTTGCCATTACCGGCACGTTTGCCTATCCGGACGTCCGGGCCGACAGGCCTGGGGCGGTCGGGGCGACGACTACCGCGATGGGTGCGGGCGTGGGCGCAGGTGGAGCAGGCGCGCCCGGCATGTCCGGGGTGTCGATGGCGACCGCACTGGTGCCGCTGGTGGACACCGGGTACGGTCGCGACGCCAACTGCGGCGCGGTGCTGGGTCAGGAGGTCGAGTCACCATCCGGACGGCGCGGCCGCACGCGTTGACAAAACAAAGCGGGCCTCTTTCGAGGCCCGCCTGTTCAGGGTCAGGCGATGTCAGTCCTTTGTCGCCTCATTGGGCGGGACCGTGTCGCGGCGCTGACCCCGCGAACCATGCAGGTCGGTATCTTCCTGCCCCGACTGCACATCGTCGTACGCCTGCTTCATGATGCCGCGCGGATCACTTTGCTGGCTGTGGTCGGATTCGTCGTGCTCGTGCGGCAACTTGGGGCGCGCTTCACCCTTGTGGTCTTGCGTGACGGTATTGCCGGGCTGCGCTTTGGTATTGGGTTTGTCGTCAGTCATGTGATTCGCCTCGCAGTAAGAATCGGATAGGTACGCATGCTGTGGTGCAAGCTTCGTACCAGCTCATCCTGCCGCAGACGCGTTGCGCGCATCGCGATGCCGCGCGGCCTCGGCAATCACGGCCTTCAACTGGTCCGGGCCGACCGGCTTGACCAGATGCCGTGCATAACCACACTGCGCGGTGCGCTCCCGTTCGGCATCGCCGCTGAAGCCTGACAACGCCGCCATGTACGGCAGCGGGAAATCCGGGTGCGACGCCACATGGGCCTGCACGCGCTTGCCGGCCTCATAGCCATCGACGACCGGCAAGGACAGATCCATCAACACCAGATCGGGCTCCCAGGCAACGATCGTGTCGATCGCCTGCTGGCCGTCGAAACTCGTCTTGACGTCGTGTCCGAAGACCTCGAGCAGGATACCGAGCGCCTCGGCCGCGTCCATATGGTCGTCGACCACCAGGACCCGCAGACCGGTGACGGGATCAGAAGAGGCAGGCGTAAGGGACATCAGTGAACATTCCAAAAATCGGGGGGTGGATATGGGGCGATCCCGAGGCGCACGCGCCGGCAGGATCGCCTGGCATCAACGCGCCAGGCGCAGTCCCGAGAACTGCCAGCGCGCGCCAGTAGGAAAGAAATTGCGGTACGTGCCGCGGATGTGGCTGCGCGGCGTGGCACACGAGCCGCCCCGCAACACCATCTGGTTGATCATGAATTTGCCGTTGTATTCGCCGACAGCGCCCTCGGCAATCCGGAAGCCCGGATACGGCAGATAGGCGCTTTGTGTCCACTCCCAGACGCCGCCAAACAGCCCCTGAAAGCCGGTGGACCTATCGGCATGGGCTGCCGACAGCGCGGTCGGGTGGAAGTGATTGTCTTCGGCAAAGTCGCCTTGGGCGGTCGCCGGGTCAACACCGGCCGCGGCAGCCTCCCATTCCTGCTCGGTCGGCAGGCGCGCGCCAGCCCAACGGGCGTAGGCATCCGCCTCGAAATAGCTCAGGTGGCACACCGGCGCGTTGCCGTCGATCGCCGACAGGCCTTGTGCCGTGAAAGCCAGCCAGGAGCCTTCCTGCTCGACCCAGTACAGCGGCGCTTGCCAGCCTTCGCGCTGGCACACATCCCAGCCTTCGGACAGCCAGAATTCGGGCGACCGGTAGCCGCCAGCCTGAATGAACGCCAGGTAATCGGCGTTATTGACCGGGCGGTCCGCCAGCGCGTAGGGCTGCAGAAAATACGGATGGCGCGGCCGTTCGTTATCGAAGGAAAAACCGTCGGCCTGACTGCCGATATCGACCAGGCCACCGAGCTGGTCGATGAAGCGGATGGGGGCGCAGGCAGCCACGGAAGTCCCCACGGGCGCTGCCACCGAGCCGCCGGCTGCGATGCCGATGACGCCGTCCCGCGAACTGCCTTGCACGGGCCGATAGGCCGGATAGGCAGGGTTGCGCGAAAAGTGATGCTTCAGGTCGGTGACCATCAGCTCTTGGTGCTGCTGCTGGTGATGGATGCCGAGTTCGATCAGGTCGAGCGCGTCGTCGGACAGCACGGTCGTCTCCATCCAGTCGAACAACTGCTGATGCACCGCATACTGGTAGGCCAGTACCCGGTCCAGCGGCGGCCGCGACAACATGCCGCGTTCCGCGCGGGGATGCCGGGCGCCCACACCCACATAGTAGGAATTGAACAGCTCGCGAAATGCCGGATCGAACGGGGCGAATTCGGCGCGGCCGGTTTCCAGCAGGAAGGTTTCGAAGAACCAGGTGACGTGACCCACATGCCACTTGAGCGGGCTCGCGTCCTGCATGGACTGCAGCATGCAGTCTTCGGGGCTCAGGCCGTCCAGCAGATGCAAGGTGGCCGCACTGACTTGCCGCACCGACGCCAGCAGGCTTTCCTGGCGCGCGCCCATCCGCTGGGGCTGGGGCAATGCGCTCATGCGCTTGCCAGGAACACGCCGAACCACGACTGGGGATCGGTCCACATCTTGTGACGGGTAAAGCCCGCGCGCTGCAGAACGGTCACGAACTGCTCGGGGGTGTACTTGTACGAATGTTCCGTGACGATGGGCTCACCTTCTTCAAAGGTGCGGATCTCGCCACCCATGCGCACGAACTGTTTGCTGTTGGCCACCAGGCGCATCTCGATGCACCCGCGCACTTCGTCGAACCGGGCCTGATGCGAAAAGTTTTCGGTGCGGAAATCGCTGCCCAAAACCTTGTTGGCGACCCGCAGCACATTCTTGTTGAACGCGGCCGTGACACCCAGGCCATCGGCATAGGCGCGCTTCATGATCGCCGGATCTTTCCGCAAGTCCACGCACACCAGCAGGCCGCCCTGGCTGCCCAGGTGGCTCCGCACGGATTCCAGCATGGTCACGGCCGAATCCGGCG
Source organism: Pigmentiphaga litoralis (assembly GCF_013408655.1). Lineage (NCBI taxonomy): Bacteria > Pseudomonadati > Pseudomonadota > Betaproteobacteria > Burkholderiales > Alcaligenaceae > Pigmentiphaga > Pigmentiphaga litoralis. Next base: position 519,222 of record NZ_JACCBP010000003.1, on the reverse strand, counting down.
CGAAGTTGCCGATCGACGATCCGGGGTAGAAGAACAGCGGTGGCCGGGCTTCGACGTCGCCCAGCAAGGCATGCATGTCGAAGCCCCGCGTAAAGTCGGCGCCCTGCGCCAGGCATTCGATATCGGGAAAACGGCGGCCCACGGCGGCCACGGACTGCTCGATCCATTCGGCGGCGATGTCCACGCCGATGAACCGGCTGGCGTCCACGTGTTCCAGCCACGTGCGCGACTTGGCGCAGTCACCGCAACCAAGATCGATCCACTGCGCGGCCCGAGGCACATGCGACGCGATATCGGTGCGGTACATCTCGAAGATGGCGCGCTCGGTCCGGGTCGGGTAGTACTCATCCAGCTCGCAGATGGCGTTGAACAGCACACAGCCCTGCGTGTCGTAAAGGAACTTGGGGTCGATCGTGGCCGACCGTTTGAGCAGGCCGGCCCGCAGTTCCGCTGCGCGCATGGCGTCCGCGGACATTTCGGGCAACTGCGGCGACACCTGAGGCGCCGGGGCACGGTCGACCATCCGGGACCGCGACAGGGCCACTGCGGGTCCCGTATCGCCGCCCGCAGCGGAGCGCGCCGACGCTTCTAGCGTTGTAAACATGTAGTCATTCCTTGGACACAGCCCACGGCCGTCTCATGCTTTAGCAAAACCAATGCCTGCTTGAGGCATGACTGGCACCCATCTTGCGTTGATGAGCTTCCACTCACTCGAAACCTGTAGGACTCCCTATGAAGATGATCATTCTGTGGTTGCTTGGCGTGCCGTTTGGATTGTTGATCCTGCTCAAGATCTTCGGGATCCTGTAAGGCACAGCTCGCGCGGCATGCATAAGAATATACATGCTTGCATGTAATTTTTACGCATGCCCGTCGGGGGTGCCATTGTTGCTCGCCGGGCGGAAAGGCGGGCAGTAGGGAACATTCGGATAGGATTGGGTTTACAGGCTGGGGTTTACAGGCTGTTACCGACGAAAGTCGGCGTACTGCGGAGCAAAACGGCAGGAACCCACGTCCAAGCTCTATCCCTTGAGACGAGGTGGGGTCATGAAATCCGTTCTGTCGCTGGCTTTGGCTGGCATTGCGTTGGCAACCACACTGTCGGGTTGCGTGGTGGCGCCCTATGAACCGCGCGCCGTCTATGTGCGCCCGGCCCCGGTGATCGTGGCGCCCGCGCCGCCGGTGTACTACTACGGCTATGGCCGGGGCTATCACCGCGGGTACTACCGCTGACCGTGCGACGGTCAGCGCGTAATGACGACGGCTGACTGGCGGGGATCGGGTCCTCGCCAGTCAGGTCGGCAGTTCCTACATGCGCTCGATCATCGATGCGCCAAATCCTGAGCACGACACCTGGGTGGCGCCCTCCATCTGGCGCGCGAAGTCGTACGTGACACGCTTGTCGAGAATGCAGCGTTCCATGGAACGGATGATCAGGTCTGCCGCTTCGGACCAGCCCAGATGACGCAGCATCATTTCGGCCGACAGGATTTCCGATCCTGGATTGACGTAATCCTTGCCGGCATACTTGGCCGACGTGCCGTGGGTCGCTTCGAACACGGCGACGGAATCGCTCATGTTCGCGCCCGGCGCAATATTGGCGCCGCCCACCTGCGCAGCCAGCGCGGACGACAGGTAGTCGCCGTTCAGGTTCAGGGTGGCGATGACGTCGAATTCCACCGGCCGCGTGACCATCAGCTGCGAGAAGCTGTCCATCAGGCAATCCTTGACGATCAGGTCGCGGCCCGTCCGGGGATTGCGAATGCGGCAGAAGGGACCGTTGTCGATCACCTCGGCGCCGAATTCCGCCTTGGCCAGGGCATAACCCCAGTCGCGGAACGCACCTTCGGTAAACCGCATGATGTTGCCCTTGTGCACCAGAGTGACCGACCGGCGGTCGTGGTCCAGCGCGTACTGGATTGCGCGGCGCACCAGGCGTTCGGTGCCTTCGCGGGACACAGGCTTGATGCCGATGCCCGACGTTTCCGGAAAACGGATGTTCGTTGCGCCCAGCCTGGTCTGCAGGTATTCGATCAGCGCCTGCGCGTCGGGCGTGTCGGCGGCGTATTCGATGCCCGCATAGGTGTCTTCGGAATTCTCGCGGAAGATGACCATATTGGTCTTTTCCGGGCGCGTGAGCGGCGACGGGACGCCCCGCAGATAGCGCACCGGCCGCAGGCAGACGTACAAGTCCAGCTTCTGGCGCAGCGCCACGTTCAGCGACCGGTAGGCGCCCGTGGGCGGCGTGCCGAGCGGGCCCTTGATCGCGACGGCCACGTCACGCAGTGCGTCGACCGTTTCGTCAGGCAACCAGACGCCGTCGCCATACAGGGCAGTCGCCTTCCGGCCGGCATAGATTTCCATCCAGTGGATGCTGCGCGCGCCGCCATAGGCCTTGGCCACCGCGGCATCGACCACCGTGATCATGACCGGGGTGATGTCGACGCCCGTGCCGTCGCCTTCGATGTACGCGATGATGGGCTGGTCCGGCACGGTCAGGGTGCGGTCGGCATTGACGGTGATTTTCTGGCCTTCGGCCGGGACGTGGATGTGCTGATAGGACATGCGTTTGTCTTTCCGAGCGGACATTTGGAGCAGTGCCGGCGAAGACCGGCGGCGCGCAGGCGAGGATTATCGCGTATTCATGGCGCCAGCGCCACGTTGGCCCCGTCCTTACGAGGGAGAGCCACCTTCCTGCATGCCTTGTGAACCCTGCAACCAGTACAATATATCGATCATGTTCAATCCCTCTCGCGATCAGGTTCGGCAGTTTTTCGTGGATGCGTGGCGCAAGCAACGCGCCAATGAAATCCTCACGCCGCTAGAAGCCCAGGCGCTCGACTGGATCCTCGAGCACCCCGAATATCACGGGGACCTCGAAAACGTCGAGGCGCTGACCGCCGACTACAGCGTCGACGCCGGCCGCACCAATCCTTTCCTGCACCTGTCGATGCATCTGGCGATTGCCGAGCAGCTGTCGATCGACCATCCCCCCGGTATTCGTGCGGCCTACCAGTCGCTGGCGCAGCGCACCGATGCCCACCAGGCGGCCCATGAAGTCATGGAATGCCTGGGCCAGGTGGTGTGGGAGTCCCAGCGGCTGGGCACGCCGCTCGATACCGAAGCCTATATCGATCTCATCAAGCAACGCGCCAGCCGCTGACGACCGTGCGCACCAGGAAACCTGCCCCCATGCTTTCGACGATCCAACGTTTCCTGCTGCTGGCCTGCGGCTCGCTGCTGGCGCTGCAGGTGCACGCCGCGCCCGCCGACGACGCGCCCTATACCGTGCCTCGTTCGATGGTCGAAACGGTCACGACCAAATCCGCGCAACAGTACAAGATCATGGTGTCCTGGCCGGAAGGCAAGGCGCCGGCATCGGGCTGGCCCGTGATGTACCTGCTGGACGGCAGCCATTACTTTGCGATGGCGACCGATATGCTGCGCAACCAAGTGTGTGCCTACCCCTGTCCGCTTGAGGCGGGCGTGGTGGTGGCCATCGGCTATCCGGACCGAAGCCGTCGTGAATACGATTTCACGCCCAAGGCCCCGCCGGGCCCGCCCGAAATGCGGCTGGACGGCACGCCCTACCCGGTCGTGGAATACGGCGGCGCCGACCCTTTCCTGGACTTTATTGAATCGGACCTGAAGCCGCGGATCGAAAGCCGTTTCCGGATCGACCGTACCCGGCAGACGCTGTTCGGGCATTCGTACGGCGGCCTGTTCGTGCTGCATACCCTGTACACGCGGCCCCAGGCGTTCTCGACCTATGTGGCGTCCAGCCCGTCGATCTGGTGGAACAACCGGTTCATTGAAAAAGAAGAACAGGCCTTTACCCGCAAGGTGAACGCGACCGCCCTGCCCCGGGAAACGCGCCTGCTGATCGGCGTCGGGGAAGGCGAGCAGACCCTGTTGCAACGCGAATTGCGCGGGTCGGCTACGGAAACCGGCAACCTGGAATGGCGCCGTGGCCGCCGTCGTATGGTCGACAGCACCCGGGAACTGGCCGAACGGCTGGAAGAGCTGTCGTCGCGCAACCTGGTGGCCATGCACCGCACGTTCGACAATGAAAGCCATGTGTCCGTGCCGTCGGTGGCGCTGTCAACGGCAGTGTCGATGGCGTTCGGGATCCGGCCGACCGATCCCAAGTAAACCCGTCTCGGCCGGCCCGGCTGAACGAAAAAAAGCCCCCGCCAGCGTCGTGCTGGCGGGGGCTTTTTCATGGAACTACGACGACAGGGATTATTCGTCCATCGAACTGCGGTTGCCGCGGTTGATGTCCTTGAAGGGCGAACCGGCGTGCGGCAGGGTCGCATCTTCTTCGATGTTTGGATCACCCGGCTCGGCGCTGGCGTGCGTCCTGGGGTGATTCGCACCCGTCACAGGCGTGGTCCCCACAGGCGTCGTACCCACAGGGGTCGTACCCACGGGGGTCGTACCGACAGGCGTGGTGCCCGTCACCGGCGCCGTGGACACGGTCGAACCCGCCGTCTGTCCTTTCAGGTCGCGATTGGCAATGGCCGATTCTTCCGGGGTCAGGGCAGTGGATTTCTGGGTCATGGTGTTCTCCTGGGTTTTTACAGTCCTGCCCTGGAAGCCGCAAGGACCATTCCCGGCTCGACCATAAGCCCTGTGTACGCCCTGCATGCCGTGTTGGCGCTGTGCCTGCCGCATCCAAAAAAAAAGGGAGCCCGAAAGCTCCCTTTTTTACCGATGCCAGCCCGGACGCCGTCCGAAGGCGTGCCCTTACTTGCGCACCGCCAGGTTGCCCGGCAGGCTGGCCAGGTAAGCGGCCACGTCTTCAATGTCCTTGTCGGAAAGCTGAACGGCAAAGGCGCCCATGATGGCGTTCTTGCGCACGTTGGCGCTGGGCGCCGCATTGCTCTGGCCGCGCTGGTAGGCCTTCAAGGCATGCTTGAGGTAGTCCGGATGCTGACCGGCCAGTTGCGGATAGCTGGGGTCGATCGACGTCTTGGCGTCGGCGCCATGGCAGGACGCACAGTTCACGCGTTCGAACACGGCCTTGCCGGCCGCCACGCTGCCCGCAGCCTGCGCGCCAGTCGACAGGATGGCCAATGCGGCGCCCGCGGCGCCCAGCGACAGCGACTTGATGAGGGGGGTGAGGAAAGTCATGATACCGGGTCTCATTTCAGGTTCGCGTAATAAGCCGCCACGTCGGCGATGTCCTGATCGGACAGGCTCTTGGCAATACCCACCATCGACGGATGCGTGCGCGCGCCCGACGCGTATTCCTTCAGGGCGGCTTCGATGTACTTGGCGTTCTGCCCGGCAATCATCGGAACGCTGTAGACCTCGGGAAAGCTGGCGCGATAACCCTTGATGCCGTGGCAGCCGATGCACATCGACACCTTCTGGCGGGCGGCGTCGGCATTGCCGGTCACGGGCGCGGCGGGCGCCTGCGCCGCAGCCGGACCCGCCATCGCACAGGCGGCCATGGCCAGCACGACAGGCATTGCCCGCTGTGCGATGGCGGACCATCCATGCCCATTTTGCAGCGGCAACCGCCCTGCTCCCAACACGCTCGTTATGCTGAACTTCATTCGACGGCTCTATCAGAATCGATGTAAATCCCGCTAACGGCCTTGGCTGGACAACGCTGACGGCTACGGGGCGCTGGGATGTCGGCAATGCCTGTGGCCGGGAGCGGCAGGCGGGAAGTCCTGCGAGCCGGAACCGGGCTGACCCGGTCGACACGAGGGTGTCGCTCCTGTCTCGTTCTATGGCGGCGCCAAGGTATCCCCCCCGAGGTGCCCGCGGCATCCGCCCGTGCCGCTGTCGCGTCATGGCTCGGAAGCTGCTTATGCCTTTCTACTTTATAACGCCGGATGATACATCACTCCACTGCTTTATCCGCCACCTTGCCCAGTGCAGAGCGACCCGGCGCGCCGATCCGCTATGCTCATGTCTGCCCCGCACGGCACGCCGTGCCCTGCCATGCCTTAGCCTACGGACGGATTCCATGCCTGACCAGACGCCGCAGAAAGCCGACGCCCCTACCCCCCGTTTTGCCGGCACCGACAGTTATGTCGCCACGCAAGACCTGACCCTGGCGGTCAATGCGGCGCTGACGCTGCAGCGCCCGCTGCTGATCAAGGGCGAGCCCGGCACGGGTAAGACGATGCTGGCCGAAGAGGTGGCGCGCGCATTGGACCGGCCGCTGTTGCAGTGGCACATCAAATCGACCACCAAGGCCCACCAGGGCCTGTATGAATACGACGCGGTGTCGCGGCTGCGCGACTCGCAGCTGGGCGATGAGCGCGTGCGCGTGATCGACAACTACATCGTGCGTGGCGTGCTGTGGCAGGCATTCACGGCCGATGAGCCCGTGGTGCTGCTGATCGACGAAATCGACAAGGCCGACATCGAATTCCCGAACGATCTGCTGCGTGAACTCGATCGCATGGAATTTTTTGTGTACGAGACGCAGCAGATGGTGCGCGCGGTGCATCGCCCGCTGGTGATCATCACGTCCAACAATGAAAAGGACCTGCCCGACGCTTTCCTGCGCCGCTGCTTCTTTCACTACATCCGCTTCCCCGACGAGGCCACCATGCAGGCCATTGTCGACGTGCACTTCCCGGGTCTGAAAAAGTCGCTGCTCGAAGCCGCCCTGGCCACCTTCTACCAACTGCGCGACGTGCCCGGGCTGAAGAAAAAGCCGTCCACGTCCGAACTGCTGGACTGGCTGAAACTGCTGCTGGCCGAAGACATTCCGCCCGAAGCGCTGCGCAGCCAGGACCGTGACGCGATCGTGCCGCCGCTGCATGGCGCGCTGCTGAAAAACGAGCAGGACGTGCACCTGTTCGAACGGCTGGTCGCGATGGCGCGATCGGGCCGGCGCGGCTGAAGCGCATCGACGCCGACGCCGGAGGGCTCGCATGCTGATCGACTTTTTCTACCACCTGCGCAAGCACCAATTGCCGGTGTCGATACGCGAATTCCTGAGCCTCCTTGAAGCGCTCAAGGCCCAGGTGATTCCGCCGTCGCTGGACGAGTTCTACCTGCTTGCGCGCATCGTGCTGGTCAAGGACGAAAGCCTGTTCGACCGGTATGACCTGGCCTTTGCCAGCTACACCCGCGCGATCGACGCCGCCTTTCCGCCGGGCAAGGACATTCCGCTGGAATGGATGCTGCGCAACCTGGCGCGCGACCTGTCGCCCGAAGACAAGGCCGCCATCGAAAAGCTGGGCTGGGACAAGCTGATGGAAGAATTCCAGAAGCGGCTGAAAGAACAGAAGGAACGCCACGAAGGCGGCAGCAAGTGGATAGGCACGGGCGGCACATCGCCGTTTGGCAGCGGCGGGTATCACCCCGAGGGCATCCGCATTGGCGACGAATCGTCGGGCAATCGCACGGCAGTCAAGGCCTGGGATCAGCGCAGCTACAAGGACTACGACGACACCGTCGAAATCGGCACGCGCAACATCAAGGTGGCGCTGCGCCGGCTGCGGCGCTTTGCGCGCCAGGGCGCCGACATGGAACTGGACCTGGATGACACCATCCGCCAGACCGCCCGCAACGCCGGCTACCTGGACATCCGCATGGTGCCCGAGCGGCACAATGCCGTGAAGGTGCTGATGCTCCTGGATGTGGGCGGCACCATGGACGGCCACATTGCGCGGATCGAAGAACTGTTTTCGGCAGCGCGCAGCGAATTCAAGCACCTGGAAGTCTATTACTTCCACAACTGCCTGTACGACTTCGTGTGGCGCGACAACCGGCGACGCCATGCCGAACGCATTCCCACCTGGGACGTGCTGCGGACCTATAACGCGGACTGGCGGGTGATCTTCGTGGGCGACGCCACCATGAGTCCCTACGAAATCCTGCAACCGGGCGGCTCGGTCGAATTCAACAATCCCGAAGCGGGCGCCGTGTGGCTGCAGCGGGTGGCGTCCGCGTTTCCCAAAAGCATCTGGCTCAATCCGGAACCGGAAAGCCTGTGGCCGTATCGGCAATCGATCGACATCATCCGCAAGCTGATGCAGAACCGCATGTTCGGTGTGACACTGGGCGGTCTTGAACAGGCCATGCGCCTGCTGTCGAAATGATCGGGCCGAACCAAACCGGCCGCCTCGACTCCAACCTTTCTTTTCACTTCTCTATCGGGCATCCATGAGTGCATCGTCACCGCGTCATCTTGCTTCCCGCCACCTGGCTTCGTTAACCCTGCTTCGGCTGGCTGCCGCGGCCGTGGTCGTGCCTGCCGCCGCGTTTACCGCGCCCAGCGTGCTGGCCGCCCAGTCCGGGCCGGCGCTGCCCAAGGGCATGACGCGCGTGACGTCGGTCGAAGGCATTACCGAATACCGCTTGCAGAATGGCCTGCGCGTGCTGCTGGCGCCCGATGCATCCAAGCCGACCACCACGGTGAACATGACCTATATGGTGGGCTCGCGCCACGAGAACTACGGCGAGACCGGCATGGCCCACCTGCTGGAGCACATGCTGTTCAAGGGCACCCCCACGCTGCGCAACGCGCTGGGTGAATTTTCGCGCCGCGGCCTGCGCGCCAACGGCAGCACCTGGACCGACCGCACCAATTACTTCGCCAGCTTTGCCGCGAATGAAGACAACCTGGAGTGGTATCTGGGCTGGCAAGCCGACGCCATGGTCAATTCGCTGATTGCGCGCAAGGACCTGGACACCGAAATGACGGTGGTCCGCAACGAAATGGAAAGCGGCGAGAACAATCCTTTCCGCATTCTCATGAGCAAGATGAACGCCGTGGCCTACCAGTGGCACAACTACGGCAAGTCGACCATCGGCGCCCGGTCCGATGTCGAGAACGTCGACATCAGCCGCCTGCAGGCGTTCTATCGCACCTACTACCAGCCAGACAACGCCGTGCTGATCGTGTCGGGCGCGTTCGACCCGGCCAAGACGCTGACATCGATCTCGCGCACCTTCGGCAAGCTGCCCAAGCCCAAACGCGCCCTGCCCCCGCTTTACACCGTTGAACCGGTACAGGACGGCGAACGCAGCATCACCCTGCGCCGCACGGGCGGCACACCGCTGGTGGCCGCGCTCTACCACGTGCCGCAGGGCAGCCATCCGGACGCCACCGCCGTCGACCTGTTGTCGGGCATCCTGGGCGACAACCCGTCGGGCCGTCTGTACAAGAACCTGGTGGAATCGCGCCTGGCCGCCGCCACCTTTGGCTTTACGTTCGACTCGCACGATCCCGGCACCGTCATGTTCGGCGCGCAGCTGGCCAGCCCCGCGCAGCAGGATGCCGCGCGCGAAGCCATGCTCAAGACGCTGGAGTCGATCAAGACCGAACCCATCACCGAAGAAGAACTGGAACGCGCGCGCACCAAGTGGCTGAAGGACTGGGACGCCGCCTACAGCGATCCGCAAAAGGTGGGCGTGTCCCTGTCGGAATCGATCGCGATCGGCGACTGGCGCACCTTCTTCCTGGCTCGCGACCGCGTCCGCGCGATCAAGCTTGCCGACGTGCAGCGCGTGGCCGAAAGCTATCTGCTGCAATCGAATCGGACGCTGGGCGCCTATGTGCCGACCGACGCGCCGCAGCGCGCGCCGGCACCGAAGGCCTTCGATCTGGATAAGGAATTGAACGGATATACCGGTGACAAGGACTACGCGCAGGCCGAGGCCTTTGACCCGACGCCGGCCAACCTGGATGCGCGCACGCAGCGCAAGACGCTGGACCTGCCGAACGGTCCGGTGCAACTGGCCTTGCTGGAAAAGTCCACGCGTGGACGCGTTGTCAACGCACGGCTGTCGCTGCAGTTCGGCGACGCCGACAGCCTGAAAGGGAAGATGGACGTCTCGCGCGCCGTGTCGGCGCTGGTGTATCGCGGCACGCCGACCCTGACGCGCCAGCAGATCGACGACAAGTTCGATGCCCTGCGCACCGACGTCAGCTTTGCTGGCAGCGGTACCGACCTGAGCGTGAACATCACCACCACGCGTGACAACCTGGCGCCTGCCGTGGCACTGGTCATGGACATCCTGCGCAACGCCAGTTTCCCGGAAGCGCAGCTGGACGAATACCAGCGCGGCGAACTGGCATCGATCGAAGACGACCGCCAGGAACCCGACGAAGTCGCGCGCCGCACGCTGGCCCGTCACGGCAATCCGTGGCCGGCGGGTGACGTGCGCTATGTGCAGACCTTCGAAGAAAAAGCGGCGGCCATCAACGGCCTGAAGCGCGAGGATCTGGTTGCGTTCTACAACCAGTTCTACGGCGCCGGAAAAGTTCGCTTCGTGGCAGTGGGCGACTTCGATGGCAAGGCGGTCGAACAGTCATTGACCAAGGGCCTGGAAGGCTGGAAGACCGCGCCGTCCTACACCCGCGTGTCGGACCCGTTCCACCCTGTCGAGCCCAAGCAGTTCGACCTGCCGCTGCCCGACAAGGCCAATGCCTTCTACGCCGCCACGATGCCCATGCCGGTGCAGGACACCAACGCCGACTATCCGGCGCTGTATGTCGCCAACTACCTGCTGGGCACGTCCGAAACGTCACGGCTCTGGACTCGCGTGCGCGAAAAGGAAGGCCTGTCTTACAACGTGCGCAGCGCATTGAATGTCTCGTTGTATGAACCGACGGCCGACTGGACCGTGTACGCCATCTACGCGCCAAGCAATCGCGCCAAGCTCGAAACCGCCATCAAGGAAGAACTGGCGCGCGCGGCCAAGGACGGCTTTACCGACGCGGAAGTCAAGGACGGCATTGCGTCGATCATGAGTCTGCGCAAGCTGACCCGGGCGCAGGACCGCGCCGTGGTCCGCACCTGGGCCGAGTACCTGGAACTGGGCCGCACGTTTGCGTTCTCGGCCGACCTGGACCGCAAGATGCAGGCGCTGACGACCGACCAGGTCAATACCGTCCTGCGGAAATACCTCAAGCCGGAAGCCTTCAGTTCGGCGGCGGCGGGAGATTTCCGGGCCAAGTAGGCATGTAGCGGCTGCTTCATCAAGGCAGCCTGACGACACCGGGCGCGCAGCGGGAAATCCCCACTGCGCGCCTTGTTTTTTGGCGTCCGGCAGAACCTATACTTCCGGTTTGCCACGCTGCCAGCGCAGGACCTTCGCATGCATAGTCCGACCGGGAAAGATGTCCGGCTTCCGCCCCTTGCCGGCATCCAGGCCTTCGAGGCGGCGGCCCGCCTGGGATCGTTCGAGCGGGCCAGCGAAGCGTTATGCATTACGGCCAGTGCAGTGGGCAAGCGGGTGGTCGCCCTGGAAGCGCAACTGGGCGTCAGCCTGTTCGTGCGCCGGGGCCGCGGGCTGGACCTGAGCCTGGCCGGCAAGGAATATCTGGAGCAGGTCCGCAGCGCCCTTGAACTGCTGTCCAACGCGTCGCTGCATCAACGCGTCGTGCGCCGCCGCGAACCGCTGCGGATCGTGTCCACTCCCACGTTCGCGCGGCAGATCCTGGTGCCCCATCTGGCGGGCTTTACCGAGCGGCATCCCGATGTCGAAATCGAGCTGCTGCTGTCCATCCCCTATCTTGAAATGGGACCGCCCTATGCGGACCTGCAGATCCGTTTCGGCACCGGCAGCTTTACCGGCCTGATCTCGCAGCGCCTGACGCACGACCCGGTGTTTCCGGTGTGTTCGCCCGCGTATCTGGCGGCGCACCCGGGCCTGCGCAGTCCGGCGGACATCCGCCAGGCCACCTTGCTGCGCTGCCCCCTGGAACCGTGGCGGCCCTGGCTGATGGCCGCAGGCGTGAACGACAGTTCCGAACCCGAAGGCGGCGTGCGCATGTTTGATCTGGGCATGATGCTGGAAGCGGCGCGCGCCGGCATGGGCGTCGGCCTGGCCCGCGACTGCCTGGTGCGGCAATGGCTGGACGAAGGCAAGCTGGTCCGCCTGTTCGACATTACGGTGCCTTCGACATCCGACTACTACCTGTGCCGCGATGCCTCCCAACCCTTTGACGAGGTCGTCGATCTGTTCGCCACCTGGCTGACCGCGTTAACCCGGAACGGGCAAACCAGCACGTACTAACCCCGAGGCGGAAACATTTTCCAGGCTCATGCGGAATGATATTCTGCGCAACACATGCTCTACCTCGATAGCATGGCTCTCTCATAACAAAAATAGAGGGGACGGGGATGCAGGCAATCACGCATGTCGGGGATCTGCGAGCAATGGCAAAGCGCCGGGTGGCGCGCGCCATCTTCGATTACGTCGACAGCGGTTCGTACGATGAAGTCACGCTGCACGCCAACTGCAATGACCTGGCGGCGCTGCGTCTGCGCCAGCGCGTCATGGTCGACGTCTCCTCGCGCAATCTTGCAAGCACCATGCTCGGCCAGCGCGTCAGCATGCCCGTGGGTCTTGCACCTACGGGGCTGACCGGCATCATGCATGGCGATGGCGAAATCCTGGCTGCCCGCGCGGCGGAACGCGCCGGTGTGCCCTTCTGCCTCAGCACCATGTCGATCTGCTCGATCGAAGACGTACGCGACGCCGTCACCCAGCCCTTCTGGTTCCAGCTGTACGTGATGCGCGACCGCGCATTTTCGCAGTCGCTGATCGAACGCGCCATTGCGGCCAATTGTTCCGCGCTCGTGCTGACACTCGATCTGCAGATCCAGGGGCAGCGGCACCGCGACATCAAGAATGGCCTGGCCGTGCCGCCGCGCCTGACGCTCGCCAATGCGCTCGATATCGCGACCAAGCCGTCATGGGCCTGGGGCGTGATGATGGGCAAACGCAAAAGCTTTGGCAACCTGGAAGCGCAGCTGGCCAAGGCCGGCAACCTCAAGACCCTGTCCGAATGGATCGCGGGCCAGTTCGACCCGTCGTTGAACTGGAACGACGTCGCTTGGGTGCGGCGCCTGTGGCCGGGCAAGCTCATTCTGAAAGGCGTGCTGAACGTCGAAGACGCGCGCCTGGCGGCCGACAGCGGCGCCGACGCCATCGTGGTGTCCAACCATGGCGGGCGCCAGCTCGATGGCGCGCCTTCTTCCATCGCCGCCCTGCCGTCGATCGCGGCCGCGGTGGGCGACCGGGTCGAGATCATGTTCGATGGCGGCATCCGCTCGGGCCAGGACGTGCTGCGCGCGCTGGCGCTGGGCGCCAAGTCCTGCCTGATCGGACGCGCCTTCCTGTATGGCCTGGGCGCGCTCGGCGAAGCCGGCGTGACGGCCACCCTCGACATCATTCGCAAGGAACTGGACGTGGCCATGGCGCTGACCGGCACCCGCGACGTGCGCGACGTGACGAGCGACGTGCTCTGGAACGACACCCGCACGGCGGCCTGAAGCCTGCCCTGCCTTGCCCTGGTTTTGCTTGACCCGCTGTTGCTTGATCCGGTTCGTACTGCCTCAGTCCGCTACTTCCGCTGCACCTCAGGAGACACCATGACTTTCCCATTACAAAAACTCGCCGGCATCCTCGCTCTGTCGTTGACCGCCTCGTTCGCCCACGCTGCCGACCCGATCAAGATCGGCGTGTCGGGGCCCTTCACAGGGGGCTCGTCGTCCATGGGCGTCAGCATGCGTGATGGCGTCCGGCTGGCAACGACCGAGATCAACAAGGCCGGTGGCGTCATGGGGCGTCAACTGCAATTGGTCGAACGCGACGACGAAGCCAAGAACGAACGCGGCGTGCAGATCGCGCAGGAAATGATCAACAAGGAACAGGTCGTGGCCATGCTGGGCTACATCAACACCGGCGTTGCCCTGGCCTCGCAGCGCTTCTTCCAGGACGCCAAGATTCCAGTGATCAACAACGTGGCGACCGGCAGCGTGATCACGCACCAGTTCAAGAAGCCCGAGCATCCCGACAACTACGTGTTCCGCAACGCCGCGCATGACACGATCCAGGCGCCCATGATCGTCGAAGAAGCGGTCACCAAGCGCGGCTTCAAGAAGGTCGCGATCCTGGCCGACTCCACCAACTACGGCCAGCTGGGCCGCGAAGACCTGGAAAAAGCCCTGACCGCCAAAGGCATGAAGCCGGTCGCCGTCGAAAAATTCAATATCAAGGACGTGGACATGACCGCGCAACTGCTCAAGGCCAAATCGGCCGGAGCGGAAGCGGTGCTGACCTACGGCATCGGCCCTGAACTGGCGCAGATCGCCAACGGCATGACCAAGCTGGGCTGGAAGGTGCCGCTGATCGGCAGCTGGACCCTGTCGATGGCCAACTACATCGACAACTCGGGCACCAACGGCGAAGGCGCGCGCATGCCGCAAACCTTCATCCAGGAACCGAACACCCCGAAGCGCAAGGCCTTCATCGACAACTACCTGAAGACCTTCAAGCCCAAGAACAACCGGATCGACTCGCCGGTGTCGGCCGCGCAGGGGTATGACTCGGTCTATCTGCTGGCGGCCGCGATCAACCAGGCCAAGAGCACCGACGGCGTGAAGCTGCGCGAAGCACTCGAAAACCTGCAGACCCCGGTGGAAGGCGTCGTGATGACCTACGACAAGCCGTTCTCGCACGACGACCATGACGCCATCACGGCCAACCTGACCGTGATCGGCGAAGTGAAAGGCGGACGCGTCGTCTATGCCTATGACACCGACATGAAGTCGGGCGCCACGGCGCGCAAAAAAGAAAGCACCGCCCTGGCCAAATAAGGCGGGCTTGTGCACTCAGGCGCCGCCCGGCGCCTGACCTGGACTCGGCGCTCTGCGGCGCCGGCTGTCTCCACGGCTTTTCCGGCAGGCGCCGGGAAAGCCGGTTTTCTGCTCGGGATCCCAGATGGAAATCTTCATACAGCTGATCTACAGCGGCGTGGCGCTTGGCATGATCTACGCGGTCATCGCGTTCGGCTACCAGGTCACGTTCGCGACATCCGGCACCCTCAATTTTGGGCAGGGCGAAGCTCTGATGCTGGGCGCGCTCGTCGGCCTGACGCTCGTCGGACTGGGCGTCAACTACTGGCTCATGATCCCGCTGGTGTGTCTGTTCGGGCTGGCGCAAGGCGCGCTGGTCGAACGTGTCGGCGTGCGGCCGGCAATCAAGACCCGGTCCGAATTCGGCTGGATCATGGCCACCATCGCGCTGGGCATCATCTTCAAGAACGTGGCCGAAAACGTATGGGGCCGTGATGACCTCCGCTTTCCGTCCCCCCTGCCCGAAGCGCCGATCAAGGTGTTTGGCGCCAACGTGCTGCCCATGGAACTGCTGGTCGTGGTGGGCGCCCTGGCGCTGATGCTGGCGGTCGAAATCTTCAACCGCAAATCGATCTATGGCAAGGCCGTGGTGGCCACGTCGGACGATCGTGCGGCAGCCGGCCTGATGGGCATCGACACCAGCCGCGTCATCACGTTTTCGTATGCCCTGTCGTCCATGACGGCCGCGTTTGCGGGCGTGCTGATCGCGCCGCTGACGCTGACCGGCGCGACCATGGGCGCCGTGCTCGGCCTCAAGGCGTTTGCCGTCGCCATCATCGGCGGGCTGTCCAGCGGCATGGGGGTGATCGTCGGGGGATTGGTGCTGGGCATTGCCGAGACCACCACCGGCTTCTACCTGTCCACGGGCTACAAGGACGTGCCCGGACTCGTGCTGTTGCTGCTCGTGCTCGCGCTCAAGCCAGCCGGCCTGTTCGGCAAGACTGCCATCAAGAAGGTATGACGATGAAACCTTTGCATATCGCACTCTCGGTGCTGGGCATCGTCTGCCTGGCGCTGTTCCCGCTGGCGGTGACCAATCCGTATTACCAGCACCTGGCCGAAACCATCATGATCTACGCGATCCTGCTGTTTGGGCTCGACATCGTGGTGGGTTATACCGGGCAGGTGTCCCTCGGTCATGCCGGTCTGTTCGGCATCGGGTCCTATACGGCCGGCGTGCTGGTGTTCCACTTGGGCATGCCGATCTGGATCACGGTGCCGGCGGCCATTGCCGTCACCGCCGTGTTCGGCGCGGTGCTGGCGCTGCCCGCGCTGCGCGTCACCGGGCCATATCTGGCGATGGTGACCCTGGCGTTTGGCACGATCATCCAGATCCTGATCAACGAAATGACCTTCCTGACCGAAGGTCCGCTGGGCATCAAGCTGTCCAAGCCCATGTTCGGCACGCATCTGGTCAACAAGACCGAATACTTCTGGATCGTGGCCGTGCTGATGGTGCTGGCGCTGCTGGCCGTGCACCGCATCCTCAAGTCGCATCTGGGCCGGTCGTTCGAAGCGCTGCGCGACAGCCCGATCGCGTCCGATTGCATGGGCGTGTCGGTCTATCGGTACAAGGTCTATGCCTTTGTGATCAGTGCGGGGTTCGCCGGACTGGCGGGGTCGCTGTACTCGTATTCCGAGCAGTACATCTCCCCCAACACCTACAACTTCGAACTGACAATCCTGTTCCTGCTGGCCGTGATCATGGGCGGACGCAAGACGCGTATCGGGCCGCTGCTGGGCGCCACCATCATCGTGATGCTGCCCAAGATGCTGGACGATATCGGAACGTTCCGAATGGTGGCGGTGGCAGTCGCCTTGCTGGTGGTGCTGGGCGCGGTCTATCTGCTTGCGCAGAAACGCACCACGCCGCAGCGCGTGATGCTGCCGGTGATCGGCACCGTGGCGCTGGCGGCGTTTGCCTTCTGGCTGGACGCCGTGACCGACTGGCGGCTGACGATCTTTGGCGTGATGATCCTGTTCGTCGTGTACTACCTTCCCGACGGCATCGTGGGCTTCGTGCGCAACACCTTCTTTGCACACAAGCGCGCGGAACGTGCGGCGGCCACGCCCTTGCCCGAAGCCGAGGCCAGCCTGGCGATTGCGCGCACACCGGCGGGCAGCGATCCGGCGGGCGATGCCGGCCTGCTCGACGCCAACCAGGTGCTGATGCAGTTCGGCGGCCTGAAGGCGCTGAATCAGGTGGACCTGAAAATCCGCCGCGGCACCATCCACGGTTTGATCGGCCCGAACGGATCGGGCAAGAGCACGATGATGAACGTGCTGACCGGCATCTACACCCCCACCGCGGGCAGCGTGACGTTTGCGGGCCGATCACTGGCGGGCCGCACGCCGTCCGACATCGCCTTGTCGGGCATCGCGCGCACCTTCCAGAACGTCCAGCTGTTCGGTGAAATGACCGCGCTGGACAACGTGCTGGTGGGCTTGCATCACACCTTCAACACGGCCTTGCCGGGCATCATGCTGCGCACCGGATCATGGCAGCGCGAAGAAGCGGCGGCTCGCCAGCGCGGCATGGCGCTGCTGGCCTTTGTGGGCCTGGCCGACTTTGCGCTGGAAGAAGCCCGCAACCTGCCCTACGGTAAACAGCGCCTGCTGGAAATCGCGCGCGCCCTGGCGCTTGATCCGCAACTGCTGCTGCTGGACGAGCCCGCTGCCGGCCTGACCGCACCCGACATCGTGGAATTGCTTGCCATCATCCGCAAGATCCGCGATCACGGCATCACCCTGATCCTGATCGAGCATCACATGGACGTGGTGATGGGCGTGTGCGATGTGGTGTCGGTGCTGGACTTCGGGCAGAAGATTGCCGAAGGCCTGCCGCGGCAGGTCCAGTCGGATCCCAAGGTGATCGAAGCCTACCTGGGGGGCGCCCCCACTGCGGCGGCGGCCTGACCGGTCCTTTCCAATCCAGCATTCAGCACCAAGGAGACACCATGTTGTCCATCAGGAATCTCGAAGCGGGATACGGCAAGGTCAAGGTGCTGCACGGCATCGACATCGACGTCCCGAAGGCCAAGGTCGTCACGTTGATCGGGTCGAACGGCGCCGGCAAGACCACCACCATGCGCGCCATCAGCGGCATGATCCAGCCGACCAGCGGCAGCATTTCCTTGAACGGGACGCGGGTCGATGGCATGGCCTCGCATCACATTGCGCGGCTGGGCCTGGCGCACTCCCCCGAAGGCCGGCGCGTGTTTCCGCGCAGTTCGGTCAACGACAATCTGCTGCTCGGCGCCTTTCCGCGGCTGACCGGCGGGCGGCCCAAGGGTGACGTCAAGGCCGACCTGGAACGGGCGATGGAACTGTTCCCTCGCCTGAAGGAGCGGCGCACGCAGCTGGCCGGCACGCTGTCGGGCGGCGAACAGCAGATGCTGGCCATGGCTCGCGCCATCATGCTCAATCCCGACGTGGTGCTGCTCGACGAACCATCGATGGGCCTTGCGCCCATCCTGGTCGAAGAAGTGTTCCGCATCATCGCCCGCCTGAAAAGCGAAGGGGTGACCATGCTGCTGGTCGAACAGTTTGCCGCGGCGGCGTTGCAGGTCGCCGACTACGGCTACGTGCTCGAAAACGGCCGGATCTCGGTACACGGTTCGGCGGAACGGCTGCGGCACGATCCGGCGGTCGTGGCCGCGTATCTGGGCGGCGGGCACTGAACGCAAGGCTTCGCGCACCCGGATAAAAAAACGCCCACTGGCCTGCACCGGTGGGCGTTTTTTATTGAGCGGCGTGGCCGATCAGCTGAAGAATTCCTTCACGCGATCCGTCCATGACTTGCTTTGCGGCGAATGCTTTTCGCCACCTTCGGTCAGGGATGCTTCAAAGTCACGCAGCAACTGGCGCTGCTTGTCGGTCAGGCGCACCGGCGTCTCCAGCACCACATGGCAGTACAGGTCGCCGGGGTAGCTGGCGCGCACGCCGCGGATACCCTTGCCCCGCAGGCGGAACACTTTGCCCGACTGGGTGCCTTCCGGAATCGTGATCTCGGCGCGTCCCCCCAGGGTCGGCACTTCCAGTTCGCCACCCAAGGCCGCGGTCGTGAACGGGATCGTCAGTTCGCAATGCAGGTCGTCGCCATCGCGCTGGAAGATCGCGTGCTGTTTGATGTGGATTTCCACATACAGGTCACCCGACGGGCCGCCGTTGACGCCTGGCTCGCCATTGCCCGACGACCGGATGCGCATGCCGTCATCGATACCGGCCGGAACCTTGACCTGCAGCGTCTTGTTGCGGCGAACCTTGCCTGCGCCATCGCACGTCGTGCAAGGATCAGGGATGACCTTGCCGGTGCCATGGCAGGTCGGGCAGCTTTGCTGCACGCTGAAAAAGCCCTGCTGCATGCGCACCGCGCCCGCGCCGCCGCAGGTGTGGCAGGTTTTGGGTTCGGTCCCGGGCTTGGCGCCCGAGCCGTGGCAGACCTCGCAGTTTTCCCAGCTCGGCACGCGGATTTCGGTGTCGAAACCATTGGCGGCCTGTTCCAGCGTGATTTCCAGGCCGTACTTCAGGTCGGCGCCGCGGTACATCTGCGATCCGCCGCCACCGCCGCGCTGGCGGCCGCCACCAAAGATTTCGCCGAAAATGTCGCCGAAGGCATCGGCAAATCCACCCGCGCCGCCGCCCATGCCGCCGGCTGCCGCCGCGTCCACACCCGCATGGCCATACCGGTCATACGCGTCACGCTTTTCGGCGTCGGACAGCACTTCGTAGGCGTGCTTGGCTTCCTTGAACTTTTCTTCGGCCTCTTTGTTATCCGGATTGCGGTCCGGATGGTATTTCATGGCCAGTTTGCGGTAGGACTTCTTGATCTCTTCGTCGGACGCATTGCGTGCCAGACCGAGGACGTCGTAAAAATCGCGTTTTGCCATGGTGCGTTGGAGCCTGTGGTAACCAATATGTCAACAACCAGATCCCGCCGCGGCGGAATCCTTGAATGGGGAATGTTCTCGATAGCGCCGGCCTTCAACCACGATCCGGGCGCTATGGGGAGCATTCCACGCGGGCACTCCCTTGCCTTTCCGTTTCGGAAACGACAAAACGGGAGGCGCCGGCAAGCCGGATCCTCCCGTTCAAGACGCGATTACTTGTCGCGCTTCACTTCCTTGAAGTCCGCATCGACGACATTGTCGTCGGCAGGCTTGCCCGAGGCGCCCTGGGCGTCGCCGCCCTCGGCACCACCGGCTGCGCCGGCCTGGGCCTGCATGTCGGCATACATCTTCTCGCCCAGCTTCTGCGAGACCGTCGACAGCGTTTCCACCTTGGCGTCGATGGCGGCCTTGTCGCCGTCCTTCAACGTGTCTTCCAGATCCTTGATCGCGGCTTCGATCGCTTCCTTTTCGGACGCTTCGATCTTGTCACCGTACTCGGTCAGGGACTTGCGGGTGGCGTGCACCAGCGCGTCGGCCTGGTTGCGCGACTGCGCAAGCTCGGCCACCTTCTTGTCTTCCGCGGCGTTGGCCTCGGCGTCCTGCACCATGCGCTGAACTTCTTCCTCGGTCAGGCCAGAGTTGGCCTTGATCGTGATCTTGTTCTCTTTGCCGGTGCCCTTGTCCTTGGCCGACACGTGCAGAATGCCGTTGGCGTCGATGTCAAACGTGACTTCGATCTGCGGCGTGCCACGCGATGCAGGCGGGATCCCTTCCAGGTTGAATTCGCCCAGGCCCTTGTTGCCAGCCGCGATTTCGCGTTCACCCTGGAACACCTTGATGGTCACGGCCGGCTGATTGTCGTCAGCGGTCGAGAACACTTGCGAAAACTTGGTAGGAATCGTGGTGTTCTTCTTGATCATCTTGGTCATCACGCCGCCCAGGGTTTCAATACCCAGCGACAGCGGCGTCACGTCCAGCAGCAGCACGTCCTTGCGGTCGCCCGACAGCACGGAACCCTGGATCGCGGCGCCAGCAGCCACGGCTTCGTCGGGGTTCACATCCTTGCGCGGATCCTTGCCGAAGAACTCTTTGACCTTCTCTTGCACCTTGGGCATGCGGGTCATGCCGCCGACCAGGATGACGTCATCGATCTCGGAAACCTTGACGCCGGCGTCCTTGATGGCGATGCGGCAAGGCTCGATCGTGCGAGCGATCAGTTCTTCAACCAGCGATTCCAGCTTGGCGCGGCTGATCTTCAGGTTCAAGTGCTTCGGACCCGATGCGTCGGCCGTGATGTACGGCAGGTTCACTTCGGTCTGCGCAGCCGACGACAGTTCGATCTTCGCCTTTTCCGCGCCTTCCTTCAGGCGTTGCAGGGCCAACACGTCTTTCGACAGGTCGACGCCTTGCTCTTTCTTGAACTCAGAAATGATGTAGTTGATGATGACCTGGTCGAAGTCTTCACCACCCAGGAAGGTGTCGCCGTTGGTCGACAGCACTTCGAATTGCTTTTCGCCATCCACGTCGGCGATTTCGATGATCGACACGTCGAACGTGCCGCCACCCAAGTCATACACGGCGATCTTGCGGTCGCCCTTTTCCGACTTGTCCAGACCGAAAGCCAATGCCGCAGCGGTCGGTTCGTTGATGATGCGCTTGACGTCCAGACCCGCGATGCGGCCGGCGTCCTTGGTGGCCTGACGCTGGCTGTCGTTGAAGTAGGCTGGCACGGTAATGACCGCTTCCGTCACTTCTTCGCCCAGGTAGTCTTCGGCGGTCTTCTTCATCTTGCGCAGCACTTCGGCCGACACTTGAGGCGGCGCGAGCTTGCGATCGCGAACCTGCACCCAGGCGTCGTTGTTGTCTGCCTTGATGATCTTGTAAGGCATCAGTTCGATGTCTTTCTGGACCGCCTTTTCGTCGAACTTGCGGCCAATCAGGCGCTTGACGGCGTAAAGGGTGTTCTGCGGGTTTGTGACTGCCTGACGCTTGGCGGGTGCGCCGACCAGGGTCTCACCGTCTTCCATGTAGGCGACGATGGACGGGGTCGTGCGGGTGCCTTCGGCGTTTTCGATAATTTTGACTTGGTTGCCATCATAGACAGCTACGCAGCTGTTGGTGGTTCCAAGGTCGATACCAATGATTTTGCCCATGATCCTGTTCCTGAAATATCAGAAAAACTTTGCTTGAACACTAAATAGGTGGGATGGAGGAATTTTCAATGGCCTCCATCAATTTGTTTTATCGGGCCATGCCCGATGTGCCTGAATCCGCTATGGCGGCCACCGGCGTTGCATCAACCGGCCGCCTTCCACAGCGTCCGTTTACTTCGCGGCGGCGACGGTCACCAGGGCCGGACGCAGCACACGGTCCGCTATCAGGTAGCCCTTCTGGAGCACCTGCAGGATCGTGTTGGCGGCTTGATCCGACGGCACTGACGCAATCGCCTGGTGCTGATGCGGATCGAACTTGGCGCCGGCTTCCGGCTGGATGACCATCAGCTTGTTGCGCTCGAACGCGGCGGTCAGCTGCTTGAGCGTGATGTCGACGCCTTCACGCAGCGATTCCACGGTCTGGCCTTGCTGGGCCAGCGCCGCTTCGAGGCTGTCCCGCACCGGCACCATGCTTTCGGCGAAAGATTCGATACTGAATTTGTGGGCCTTGGCCACGTCGTCCTGGGCGCGGCGGCGCGCGTTTTCCGCGTCGGCACGTGCACGCAGCAGGGCGTCGTAGTGTTCCTGGGCCTGAGCCTGGGCGGCAGCAAGCTGCGCCTGAAGGTCGGCTACAGGATCGGTCTCGACCGCGGGCTGTTCTTGCGGGGTCCCGGCATTGCCCTCGGGCATGGAAAAAGCGTCTTCCTGCGGGGCGCGCTGGGTAGGTTGGTCGCCAGGCGACTGCTCAGCAGACATCGAAGTCCTCCAATGAAAAAAGTCGAGAAAAATCAGGCACTTGCTTTCGCGATATGCCACAGATGGGGGTAAGGACCGGCATTTCAAGCCTGCCGCGACGCGGCAGGCAGAAGAAAGTTCATTCGTCGCCGTGGCGGAAGCGATCCAGGCGGCGGCGATCGGCTTTCGTGGGACGGCCCTTGAGTTCGACAGAAGGGTCGCGCGCCTGACGGTTCAGTTCGATGGCAGTGAGCCGTTTTTTCATGCCGTCAGGCGTTTCGTCGTACAGCGTGCGCGCAAACACCGCCGGGCCACGCAGGGCGGCAATGCCGCGGACCAGGACTTCCCAGTCCTGCTGCCCAACCCGAATCTGCAGCATGTCGCCCGGCCGGACGGACCGGGAGGGCTTGACCCGATCGCCGGCCACTTTGACCTGCCCGTTTTCCACGGCGGCCTGGGCCAGTGTGCGCGTCTTGAAGAAACGGGCTGCCCAGAGCCATTTATCGATCCGCAGTTCTTCCATACGTATGTGTGTTCCAGACTGGAAATGCCAGCATGCCCGGACACATATTCAGTCGGTTGCGCCAAGTTCAAGGGCATGTTCGCGCTGAACCTGCAATTCGCGTGCCTCGGCGGCGGCCATGTCGGGGGAACGGGCCGCTTTTGTCGGCCAGCCCTGCAGGTGGCGTTCGACCAGCGACGTCAGGGCGTCGATCCACGGCGCCGAGTCATTGATCGCCGGAATGTAGCGGTATTGCGTACCGCCGGCGGCCAGGAACGCGTCGCGCGCTTCTTGGGCCATTTCTTCCAGGGTCTCGATGCAATCGCCCACGAATCCCGGACAGAACACGTCGACCGACGTCACGCCATTCTTGGCCAGTTCTTTCAGCGTGGGCTCGGTGTAGGGCTGCAGCCACTCGGCGGCGCCAAAGCGGCTCTGGAAGGTGATTTCGACCTGGTCCGGCGTCAGCCCCAGGGCAGCGATCAGCAGCCGCCCGGTTTTCTGGCATTCGCAAAAGTACGGATCGCCCAGGTCGAGGGACCGGCGCGGCAGGCCGTGAAAGCTCAGCACCAGTTTCTGCCCGCGGCCGTTGTGTTCCCAGAAGTCGTTCACCCGCGCCGCCAGGGAGGCGATGTAGCCCGGGTCGTCATGGAAATGCTTCACGAACCGCAGTTCGGGCGTGTTGCGGGTGCGCGCCAGCAGCGCATTGATCGCGTCGGACACAGTGGCCGTCGTGCTGGCGGAATACTGCGGGTACAGGGGCAACACCAGGATCCGGTCGCAGCCACGCTCGCGCAGGGTCTGCATGGCGCTGGCCAGCGACGGATTGCCATAACGCATGCCCAGCACCACTTCAACCGCGTGGCCGCGTGCTGTCAACGCCGCGTCCACCGCCGCCGTCTGGCGCCGGCTCCAGACCATGAGCGGCGATCCTTCGGCCATCCACACCGACGCATACCGCGCCGCCGCGTCCTTGGGACGCACGTTCAGGATGATGCCGTTCAGGATCACCCACCAGATCGGCCGGGGGATTTCGATGACGCGGGGATCGGACAGGAATTCGGCCAGGAAACGGCGGACGGCCTTGGGATTCGGCGCGTCGGGCGTGCCGAGATTGACCAGCAGCACGCCGGTCTTGGCGGCCGCGCCGTGGACAACCGCGCCATGACGATGGGGCGGTTCGGGAAGAAAACGCATGCGTGTCCTAGTGTTGGCTGAGCGCGTTGGAAAGCAGGCGCGCCGTGATGTCGACGATCGGGATGACGCGATCGTACGACATACGCGTAGGGCCGATGACGCCCAGGGTGCCCACGATCTTGCCGTCGACCCCGTAGGGCGCGGTGATCACGCTCAATTCTTCGACCGGGACCAGTTGCGAGTCGCCGCCGATATAGATCTGGACGCCCTGCGCGCGGCTGGAAATGTCGAGCAGCTGCATCAGATCGGTTCTCTTTTCGAACAGGCCGAACATCTTGCGCAGCTTGTCCAGGTCGGCGCCCAGGTCGGATACCCCCAGCAGGTTCAGCTCGCCCGAAATGACAACCGAATCGGAGTTGTCAGCCGCGACTTCGGTGCTGGCGTCCACGGCCTGCTGCATCAGGCGGGAGATGTCTTCGCGCAGCTTGCCCAGGTCGCGCTGCAGCGTCAGCCGCACGTCGTCAAACGACTTGCCGCCGAAATGCTGGTTGAAGAAATTGGCCGCTTCCATCAGTTCGGTGGACGAATAGTCGCGCTGCGCGAACAGGATGCGGTTCTGCACGTCGCCTTCCGGCGTCACGATAATCAGCAGCACCCGCTTGTCGGACAGCCGGATGAATTCGATCTGCCGGAACATTTGCGTGCGTTTGGGCGCCATCACCACCCCTGCAAATTGCGACAGGTTGGAAAGCAGCGACGCGGCTGATGCAATGACGCGTTGCGGGTCGGCCGCGGGCAGCAGCGTCTGTATCCGGTTTTCTTCGGACACTTCGTACGGGCGGACGGTCAGCAGGGAATCGACGAACACCCGGTAGCCCTTGGGCGTGGGAACCCGCCCGGCCGAGGTGTGCGGACTGTGGATCAGCCCGTGGTCTTCCAGGTCGGCCATGACGTTGCGGATCGTGGCCGGCGACAGATCGAAGACTTTCGACAAGGTGCGCGAACCGACGGGCTGGCCGTCAGTGATGTAACGCTCTATGAGCGCCTTGAGTAGCGTGCGTGCGCGATCGTCCATATCCGCTATTGTAATGACGGTCGGGCTTGGCAGGACGGTTTTTCCCGCTCGCCGGCCACCTTCACCCATATAATCCCAAGCATGCATTTTCCCATCGTCGCCCTCGTTGGCAAATACCATGACACCGGCATCGCCGGGCCGCTGCGGGCCCTTGCGCGCATGCTTCAGGCCAGCGGCCGAGAAGTGTTGTTTGAAGCCGAAACCGCCGTCAATATCGGGCTGACCGACTACCCGGCCGCCACGGTCGACGAGATCGGGCAGCGCGCCTCGCTCGCGATCGTCATGGGCGGCGACGGCACCATGCTGGGCCTGGCCCGGCAACTGGCGCCCTGGAATGTGCCGCTTGTCGGCATCAACCACGGCCGTCTGGGCTTCATCACTGATATCCCGCTCGAATCGGCCGAAGAAGCCATTGCCGGCATGATGGAAGGCAATTTCGAGTCTGAAGAGCGGATCCTGCTGGACTCCAGCGTGATCCGCGGCGAAACCACCATGATCTCGGCGCTGGCGCTGAATGACGTGGTGCTGAGCCGGGCCGGGCTGGGCGGCATGATCGAAGTCACGGTGCAGGTGGACGGGCTGTACATGTCCAAGCAGCGCGCCGACGGCCTGATCATCGCCACCCCCACCGGGTCGACCGCCTACGCGTTGTCCGCCAACGGTCCGATCCTGCATCCGTCATTGCGCGGATTGGTGCTTGTTCCGGTCGCGCCCCAGGCGCTGTCCAACCGGCCGATCACCATCCCCGATCACTGTACGATCGAAATCACGCTCACCCGCGCGCAGGGTGGCCGTGACGAGAGTGCCAGCGTTCACTTCGACATGCAGAGCTGGTCGTCCCTGAAGGTCGGCGACCGCATCGTAGTGAGACGTGCAGAACATACCATCCGCTTCCTTCATCCGGCCGGATACAGTTACTTTTCCACTTTGCGACGAAAGTTGCACTGGAACCAGATTTCCGGCGCAGCAGTCGACTGACCCCGATCTTTACTGGCCTTCTCCCGTATGCTGCGCGCGCTGCACATCAATGATTTTGTGATTGTCGACCACACCGAGGTCGAGTTTGGCCCCGGATTCACCGTGTTTTCCGGCGAGACGGGCGCAGGCAAGTCGATCCTGATCGACGCACTGGCCCTGGCGCTGGGCGAGCGGGCGGACGCCTCGGTTTTGCGCGAAGGGGCGACCCGCGCCGAAATCAGCGCCGTCTTCGACGTTCCGGATACCCTGACCGGCTGGCTGGCCGACCACGAACTGGACAGCGACAGCCTCGTGCTCCGCCGCCTGATCGACAGCCAGGGCCGCAGCCGCAGCTTCATCAACGGCATGCCAGCCACCCTCACGCAACTGCGTGAACTGGGCGAGCAACTGGTCGACATTCATGGCCAGCATGCCCACCAGAGCCTGCTCAAGGCCGATTCCCAGCGCGATCTGCTCGACGGTCATGGCGATCATTCCGCCCTGCGCCGCGGCATCGCCGACGCCTGGAAGGCCTGGCGCGACGTGGCGCGCCGCCTGGAAACCGTGGAACGCGACGCCGAAAGCCTGCAGCAGGAACGCGAACGGCTCCAATGGCAGGCCGACGAACTGGACCGCCTGGCCTTGGGCGCCGACGAGTGGGAAGAACTGCAGGCCGAACACACCCGGCTGGCGCATGCCCAATCCTTGATCGACGGCGCGAGCCAGACCATTGCGGCGCTGGAAGAAGACGACGACGCGGCACACACCCGGCTGGCCGCGGCATCGCAGCGGATCGCCCAGCTCGCCAATCATGACTCGGCGCTGACCCCGGTATCCGAAGCGCTGGAATCCGCGCGGATCGCCCTGCAGGAGGCCGTGTCCGATCTGAACAGCTATCTGGCCCGGCTCGAAGTGGACCCGCAGCGGCTGTCGATCGTGGAAGCCCGGCTGCAGGCCGTGTTCGAGACCGCCCGCAAGTTCCGGCTGACGCCCGACGAACTGCCTGAACGGCATCAGACCCTGCTGGCCCAGCTGGATACGCTCAAGGAATCGGAAGACGTCCAGGCCCTGCGTGCGCGTGCCGAGGCCGCCCGGGCGGCCTACGACGCATTGGCCAAGGAACTGAGCACCGCGCGCCACAAGGCGGCTGCGTCATTATCCAGGCAGGTCACGCAGGCGATGCAGACGCTGGCCATGAGCGGCGGCAAGTTCGAAGCCGTGGTCCAGCCCGGCGAACCGGGCGTGGCGGGCGCCGACCTTGTCGAGTTCCGTGTGGCCGGCCATGCCGGCACCACGCCGCGCGCCCTGGCCAAAGTGGCGTCGGGCGGCGAACTGGCACGGATTTCCCTGGCGCTGTCAGTGATCGCCAGCCGCGCGGCCCGCGTGCCGACCCTGATCTTTGACGAGGTGGATACCGGGGTGGGCGGCGCAGTGGCCGAAGTGGTGGGCCGCCTGTTGCGCGAGCTGGGCAACTTCCACCAGGTGCTGTGCGTGACCCACCTGCCCCAGGTCGCGGCCTGCGGCAACGTGCATTACGAGGTGGAAAAGCGCCAGTCGGGAAGCAGCACCGTATCAGGCGTGCATCTGTTGAACCGTACCGGCCGGATCGACGAAATTGCCCGCATGCTGGGGGGTATCGAAATTACGGCCACCACCCGCAAACACGCGCGGGAGATGTTGGGGAACAACTAGCGGGGCGGCAGCGGGAGCAGGTCAGCGCGCCTTGGTGCAGCGCTGGCAGATACCGTACAACGACAGGGCGTGGCCGGTCAGGGTGAAGTTGTGGTCCTTGGCGATCTTCTGCTGGCGCTTTTCGATTTCGGAATCAAAAAACTCTTCGACGCGGCCGCAGTTGGTGCAGATCAGGTGGTCGTGGTGTTCGCCTTCGTTCAATTCGAACACGGCCTTGCCGCTGTCGAACTGGCTGCGGCTGAGCAGGCCGGCCTGTTCGAACTGGGTCAGCACGCGATACACGGTTGCCAGTCCGATTTCGACGTTTTCGCCGATCAACGCCCGGTAAACGTCCTCTGCGCTCATGTGGCGCGTTTCGGCTTTACGGAACACATCCAGGATCTTCAATCGAGGAAACGTCGCCTTCAGGCCGATGCTTTTGAGTTCGTTCTGGTCAGTCATGGTGGTCCTTTAGCAGCCTGTTACTTCGTTCAGCCTTTATGATAACGGTTTCCCCAGTCAAGACGAGTTGCGCATCTGTGCCAAACGCTCTGATTTACCTATTTCGCTCGCCCGCCCGCGCCACGCTGCCGGCCGCCCCTGATTCCCGCCGCGCAGCCCCTGTGCGCTGGAAGCTTGCCAGCATGGCTGCCGTCATGGCACTGGCCGGATGCAGCAGTGTGACCAATTACGTGCCGGGCTTCATCAAGCCCTACAAGGCCGACATTCAGCAGGGCAACTGGCTCACGCAGTCGCAGGTCGACATGCTGCGCCAGGGCATGACGCGCGAACAGGTGCGTTTCGCCCTCGGCACGCCAACGCTGACCAGCATCTTCCGCGGCGAACGCTGGGACTACCCTTACCTGTTCATTCCGGGTAATGGCCCGACCGAAGAACGCGTGTTCACCGTCTACTTCGCGAACGACAAGCTGGACCGCTGGAATGGCGACAAGCAGCCGGCACGCCAGCCGTTCCAGAAGACGGACACGCGCCGCGAAGCCGCGACGCCCGTGTTCCGCTCGAATACGGCCGCCAATCCCGGTCCGGAAACGGTCCCGCAAGGCGAGACGCTGGACGGCACGCCGCCGCCCGCCAGCCTGGATCCCAGCTCGGTGCCCATGCCGACGCCGGCAAGGAACTGACGATGCGGATTGCCATTGCAGGCGCAAGCGGGCGCATGGGCCGCATGCTGATCGAAGCCGTGACTGCCGCGCCCGACATGACGCTGACGGTGGCCCTGGGCCATGCCGGCAGCAAAAGCATCGGCACCGACGCCACGGCATTCACGGGGCGCGACAGCGGGGTCATCGTCACGTCCGACCTCGACGCGCTGGCGAACGCCGACTGCCTGATCGACTTCACGCGGCCCCAGGCCACGCTGGACCATCTGGACGCCTGCGCACGCCACGGCGTGAAACTGGTGATTGGCACCACGGGCTTCGATGAAGCCGGCAAGGCCGCCATTGCCAAGGCTGGCGAGCAGGTCGGCGTGGTGTTCGCGCCGAACATGAGCATCGGCGTCAACGTCACGCTCAAGCTGCTGGATATTGCCGCGCGCATCCTGAAAGACGACTACGACGTGGAAGTGTTCGACCTGCATCACAAGCACAAGGTCGACGCACCATCGGGCACCGCGCTCAAGATGGGCGAAACGGTGGCCGACGCCTGGGGCAAGCCCCTGGCCGACGTGGCAACCTGGGCGCGTCATGGCGACACCGGCGCGCGTCAAGCCGGCACGATCGGTTTTTCCGCTGCGCGCGGGGGCGACGTGGTGGGCGATCACACCGTGTTCTTCTGCGGACCGGGTGAACGCATCGAAGTCACGCACCGTTCCAGCAGCCGCGCCACCTACGCCGAAGGCAGCGTACGCGCCGCGCGCTTTCTGGCCGACCAGGCCACCGGCCTGTTCGACATGCAGGACGTGCTCGGACTGAAGTAAGGCGGTGGGTCAGGGGTAAGGCGGTTGTCCAAGGCAAGGCGGCCTTTCAGGGCACCAGCGCCCGCTGCCTGGCTTCCACCGCCACCAGAATGCGCTGCGCGATCTGCGGCAGCGCGACCACCTCGTGTACGGCGCCCAGCGCGATTGCCTCGCGCGGCATGCCGAACACCACGCTGGTGGCCTGGTCCTGCGCCAGGTTGTAGCCGCCAGCGTCGCGCAGGGTCAGCATGGCGCGTGCGCCATCCTTGCCCATGCCCGTCAGCATGACAGACACGGCAGCCTGCCCCGCCATCTTTGCGACCGACAAGAACAACACTTCGACCGACGGCCGGTGGCGGTTCACCGGTTCGTCTTCGGACAGCACCGCGCTGTAGCCGAACAGCGCATGCCGCACGGCCAGGTGCGCATGGCCGGGCGCAACATAGGCCCAGCCTGCCAGCAGGCGTTCTTCGTGTTCGGCTTCCTTCACGTGCACGGCTGAATATTTGTTCAGCCGGTCGGCAAAACTGCGGGTAAAGCCGGGCGGCATGTGCTGCGTGATCACGATCGGCGGCAGGCCGGCGGGCAAATGCATCAACACTTCGCGGATGGCTTCGGTGCCGCCGGTCGACGCGCCGATCGCAATGATCAGGCGGCGGTCGTACCGGCCGGCATGCACGGCGGCCAGGGTGGCGCACGTGGGCGCAAGGGGCTCGGTCATGGCCGGGTCCGGGCGATCAGGTGGCTGCGCCGGGCTGGCGTGCCCGCGCGTACACCGTCTTGCCCTGCAGCACGAACGCCTGCTGACCGTGCGAGAAGTTCTCGGAATGGCCGACAAACAACAAGGCGTCGGGCGGCATCAGCGGCGCCATGCGCGACACGACCTTGAGCTGCGTGGCGCGGTCGAAATAGATCAGCACGTTGCGACAGAAAATGGCATCGAAAGGCCCCCGCACCGACCACACCGGGTCCAGCAGATTCAGTTGCCGGAAAGTGACGAGCGCCCGCAATTCCGGCCGCACCGTATACGTGCCGGGCGGCCCTTGCACGAAGTACCGGCGCACCTGCGCTTCGGGCACCTTGGCGATCTGGTCTTCGCGGTAGACACCCTTGCGCGCCTGGTCCAGCACGTGGGTATCGAGGTCGGTCGCGATGATCTGAATCGGCGGCGTCAACGTGCCGAAGGATTCCGCCGCGGTCAGCGCGATGGTCCAGACTTCTTCCCCGGTAGATGCCGCAGCGCACCAGATCTGCTGGGTATGACCCGGGCGAGCCCGCTGCTTGAAGTGGTCGGCCAGCATCTGGAAGTGATGGCTTTCGCGGTAGAAATAGGTCAGATTGGTCGTCAAGGCGTTGACGAACTGTTCCCATTCCGGCGACCCGCTGCGCAGCGCGTCAAGGTAGGCGCGGAAGGTCGACGCCCCGGTGGCGCGCAGGCGGCGCGCCAGACGGCTGTAGACCATGCTGCGTTTGGCTTCCGACAACGCAATGCCGGTGTGTTGCTTCAGCAGCAAACGCACCTTGTCGAAATCGGCGGTGTCGAAGGCAAATTCGGTGGCCCCGGCGGACTCGCCGAGCGCGGCCAGGCCCTGTACGAGTGTGGAAGTGGGGCTTCTCGGGATCACGGTGGTCCTTAAAAAGGGGGGCGACGCCCGCGCGGCTGCGCCGCGTGATATCGTCGCACGCTATCATTGCAGAGCTTATCGGCAGTAGGCCCACGCTTATTGAGAGCAGCCCGTCAAATTGCTGCAAATCCGATGACACGCCTGACTGCCGGTGCGGCGTGGGCACCCAATACCAGGTTCTTCACACCATGATGGCTACGCCACCCACCCTGCCCGGTCCGGACGACGCCGACGGCCGCGATGCCACGCCGTTGTGCGTGCTGTTCGTCGAGGATTCCCCCTCCGACTTCTCGCTCATGCGGGCGGTGCTGGCCAATGCTGGCCTGACGATCTCCGCACGCCGCGTGGAGACCGAACAGGACATGCGCGAAGCGCTCAGCACGGCGCAATGGCACGCGATCGTCAGTGATCACTCCCTGCCCACCTTCAGCGGCAAACGCGCGCTGGCGGTGGCCAAGGACATCGGCTTTTCCGGTCCCTTCCTGATCGTGTCGGGCGCCATCGGCGAAGAAGCCGCGGTGGACGCCATGCGCTCGGGCGCCGACGACTACGTCATGAAGAACAACCTGCGCCGGCTGCCGCCTGCCCTGGAACGCAGCCTGCGCGAAGTGCGCAGCCGCGATCAGCGCATGCGTGCCGAGACCGCGCTGGAATCCGCGCATGATCAGTTAAACGCGATCTTCTCGGCCACACCCGTTGCGCTGTTTGCAGTAGCCCGCAACTTGCAGGTCACGATGTGGAGCCCGGCGATCGAAGAACTGACCGGCATGTCGCACACCGAAGTCCTGACCAAACAATTCACCTTGCCCGATCCGGGCGACACCGAACGCCTGCTGACGCTGATCATGCCGGCACTTGGCGGCTTCCCCCTGACCGGCCTGCCCTTCGGCATGCAGGCCCGCGGCGAACGCCGCGAGCTGCTGGTGTCCGCCAGCCCGCTGAGCGGCCGGCCGCCTGCAGGCTGTGTGGTGTCGCTGTCGGATGTGACCCACCTGGCTCGCGCGCAAGCCGAACTGAGCCGGTCCGAACAGCAGTTGCGCGAACTGTCGCGCCATACCGAACTCGTTCGCGAAAACGAACGCGCGGAGCTTGCCCGCGAGATTCACGATGACCTGGGTGCACTCGTTACGCGAATCCGCGCCGACCTCGCGCTGGCCCGCCGTCGCTCCAGTGAACCGGCTACGGCACAATTGCTGGAAGAAGCCGAGCAGATGGTTGCATCATTGGGCGTGGCGATCTCGCGCATTGCGCGCGCCATGCGGCCACCGGTGTTGGATTTTGGCATCGTCGCCGCCATCGAATGGCAGGCCCGCGACTTCTCGCAGCACTCCGGCATCGAAGTGAAGGTGAACACCAATCAGGAAGATCTGTCGCTCGGCCTGGAGCAATCCACCGCCGTGTTTCGCATCTTCCAGGAAGCCCTGACCAACATTTTCAAGCACGCGCAGGCCACGCGCGTGAACATAGAGTTGTTTGCAGACGACACCAGCATGACGCTGGAAGTGCGCGATAACGGGGTCGGTCTGGCCCCCGATGCCCTGCGAAAACAGACGTCTTTCGGGCTGCGCGGCATGATGGAACGCATCCACAGTTTAGGTGGCTGGATGGATATAAGTGGAACACCCATGGCGGATAGTGGCAGCGCAGCCTCATCCAAAGGAACTACACTAATGATATCTATACCGCTACACAGTCAGGATCCATCCATGGCCGCACATTCCAAAGATCCCAAGCCCAATGCAGGCGCCGAATGATTCGCCTGGTTATCGTTGACGACCACGCCATCGTTCGCTCTGGCCTGCGTCAGATCGCACAGACAGAAGGCGGCATCAGCGTCGTCGGTGAAGCCGGCGAATGCGGCGAATTGCTCGACATGCTGCGCAAGACCGAAGCCGACGTGGTGCTGATGGATATTTCCATGCCTGGCAAGAGCGGGCTCGACGCCCTCAAGCAGGTACGAGAGCGCTGGCCCAAGACGGCCGTGCTGATGCTCAGCATGTATCCCGAAGACCAGTATGCGGTACGCAGCGTCAAGGCAGGCGCCGCCGGTTATCTGCACAAGAACTCGCCGCCCGAAACGGTTATCGAAGCGATCCGCACCGTTGCGCGCGGCAAGAAGTACATCACGCCCGAACTCGCCGAACAGCTGGCCACGCATCTGAGCCAGGGGGACGAGCGCCCGGTGCACGAAACGCTGTCCGATCGCGAATACCAGACCATGGCCATGATCGCCTCGGGCCGCACGCTGACGCAGATCGCCGAAGCCATGTCGCTGTCGCCCAAGACGGTGTCGGTCTATCGCGCGCGACTGCTCGAAAAGATGAAGCTGAAGAACAACTCCGAGCTCACGCACTACGCGCTGAAGCATCGGCTGGTGGACTGACGCTCAGGCTCTTGCTGCTGCAGTTGAAGGTACAAGGCGTCGCCCGGTGGGCGACGCCTTTTGTTTGGGTGGCGTGTAGGACCGTGCCGTCGTCGCCCGTCAGGGCGCGGCAGTCACGGCAGAGTTACTCGCCCATCCGGCTCGTGTAGTACTTCCCGCCGCCGGCCTTGTCCAACGCCGCCCCGGTCGTGTCGGAATGCAGCACGGTACAGACTGCCTCCCGCCCGTCACGCAGATACGAAAGATTATCGAACGCCAGCATGTTCGCCATGGCAATGCCCCGGCCGTGCGAATCAAAGGCGCGATCGGGCGACATTTCCAGGAATGACGGCCAGTCGAAGCCCGGGCCTTCGTCCAGAATGTGAAAGACAAGCCGGTCGGGCAAACGCCGGAAGGTCGCCTGCGCGATGCGGTGCGCGTACTTGGGCATGGCCAGGCGCCGCTCGATTTCCTGCGCCCATCCACCTTCCACGCTCAGGCGGCCCTTCTCGGCATAGCCGAGTTCCAGGTTGCCGTGTTCGATCGCGTTGATCATGAGCTCGGCCAGGCCGACCACGACGGCTTCCGGATTTGGGCACAGCTTGGCCAGGAAAGACGCCAGCTGGCGCGCTTCCGACAGGGTCGAAAACGTGAACTGCGCACGCTGAACGTTGGAGAAGATTTCCTGCGCGTCGGTCAGCTGGCGCTTGAGCTGCTTCTGCCGCGCGCGAACATCGATCGCAGCGGACACCACAGCCACCAGGATCGCGTGTTCGTAGGGTTTGGTCAGGTAGTAGTGGGCCCCCTTCGTGAAGCCCTCCAGGACCTCGTGCTGGCGCGACGCGGCCGTCTGCATGATGACGGGGATGTCGGCGAAGCGGGGGTCGGACTTCATCCGCTCGAGCAATTCGATGCCATTGATGCCCGGCATCATGCGGTCGAGCACGACGATGTCGAAGGGGACGCCGCCATGCTGCAGCATGTCCCAGGCCTGGATGCCATCACTGGCAGCCTTCAATCGGTATCGGGGGTCCGACAAGTGTTCGGAAATGATGGCCAGATTGAGTGGCTCATCATCCACGACCAAGATGTTGAACAGGTCCTGCTGCATGCTGCCTCTGAGTATGCCCCTGCGGTCCGTGCCGGAGGGCGAAGTTCACACCGGCAGCTGGGATCAGAGGTAGTTGAAGATGCTTAGTTGCGAAATCTTAGTGTAAGTCAGTTGGGCGGCTTCGACGCTGAACTTGCGCTGGGCCAGTTGCGTTGCCAACTCGACTTGCGACGTTGCGTCGGCCCCGGTCACGCGGGCAATTTCTTCGGTCAACGCGTCGCTGCGCGCGCTGTCCGCCGACAGGGCGGCTTCGACCTCGTTCAGCCGGCTGCCCAGCGATGTGCGGGCTTCCAGCATCCGGTCCAGGCCGCCGTCGATGTTTGCCGACAGGGCAAACAGCGCATTGCCCCGCCGCGCGGATTCCTGCGACGACTCCGGCATGCTCAGCGCCGCAATGGCCTGATCCATGGTGTCGAAGATGCTTTGACTGGTCGAGCTGGACACGCTGAGCGTATCGCCGGCCTTGGGCGCGCCGCTGAACGACAGGCGGACGCCGGCAACGTCCAGCGTGGCCGCACCTTTGGTCAGCGTGCCGGCAGCGTAAGGCTCGCCATCGCCGTCAGTGACTGTGTACGCCCCGTCGGCGCCGAACGCCACGTTGAACGGGCCGAGGGCTTTTTCGGTGCCCCAGATTGTCTTGTCGTTGATGGTGCTGCCCGTCAGCAGCAGGCCACCCATATTGGCGTCGCCGGCGGTTGCCACGACACCGGACTTGCCGGTAAGCGCCGTATCGAACACATACGCGCCCGAGAAGTTGGCGTCGATGAACCGGTTCGGTCCGATCTGGCTCTGGCGGATGCCGCTGTCGCCGCCGTAGACGACGCCTTCGGACGTGCGTGAAAACGGCTGGGAGTCGCGCTTGAAGCCTGCGAACACGAAGTTGCCGCTTTCGTCCTGGGTGTTGGCCAACGACATCATCTGGTCGCGCAGGCTGGTCATGTCCGCCACGACCGAGGCCCGATCGGACGGGCTCAACACGCCGCTGCCCGCCTTGACGATGGACGACTTGAACGCCGACAGCAGCGTGCTGCCCTGGCCCAGGTAGTTTTCGGCCTGCTCCAGCTGCCCCTTCACGTCCGCCTGATTCTTCTGCATCTGTTCCGACGACCGGAGGCTGGCATCCAGCGCCACTTCGCGGCTCGACGCGATCGGGTCATCGGCCGGCGTCAAGACACGACGGCCTTCTGCCACCTGCTGGGCCACCTTCACAAGGGACGCCTGCTGGGTGGTCATGGCGCGGACGCTGGCTTCATGCAACTGGGCGGAGCTGATTCTCATGGCAAGTCTCTTGGTGCGTGGGGTATGCGGGTCAGGCGAAAGTCGGAACGGCGTACGGATCGAAGTGCGGATAGGGTGACTACCCCACCAATCAGCGGATCGACGTGATCAGTTCATCAAACAATTGCGACGACATCGCCAGGATCTTGCCGGCCGCCGCATAGGCTTGCTGATAGCGGATCAGGGACGCGCCTTCCTCGTCGGTGTTCACGCCGGCATTCGACTGTTCTTCGTTGATCGACTGCGTGAAGGCGGCCTGCTGCGCCGTCTTGCTGACGTTGACGGCGCTGGCCCGGGTACCGACCTGCGCGACCAGCGACGCGTACTTGTCGGTCAGGGTATTGCCATCAAGCAGCTTGGTTGTGCTCAGCGCGGCCATGGCCAATGCATTGCGGTTGTCACCCGAGGGATCGCCGGGCGACGCAGCCACCGTAAAGGTGTCCCCTGCGGATGGCGTGCCGGTCATGTCGAACGACCAGCCGTTCAACGCGATCTCGGACTTGGGCGGGGTAAGCGCGCCAGCGCCCAGCACCGCGCCTGCATTGTTGCGCAGCTCGTACTTGCTGCTGTCGGTGAACACGACATTGACCGAGCTGCCGTAGTCCACGGTATCAGCCTGAACCGAATGCAGGTGGCCGATGACGCCCGTACCCTTGTTGGCGGCTGCCGTCTTGAGTTCCATCGGCGCCGCCGTGGCGATCTTGTTCGGATCGTTGATCAGCACCTGCAGACCGCTTGCCGCTTCCCGCGCCACGCTGATGGTGAACGAGTCACCGTCGGCCATGTCGCCGGACGTCAGGCCAATTTGCAGCCCTTCAAATTTCTGGGGCAAGGAATCGTAGGTGCCCACGACCGCGCCGGAACTGCCGCGTGTCACGACGTAATCGCTGCCGTTGCGGGTCACCTGATAGTCATCGCCCGTCAGCGACCGGATGTCGGTCACGCTGATCGATACCGAGCCGTCTCCGGTATTGCTGCGGCCCGGCACGACCAGGGGGGCGCCAATGGTGAACATGGGCGTACCCGCGGCGCCCTTGGCGTCGATCCCGAATTGCTGCTGCTGGTTATAGCCGGCAGCCATGGCAATGGCGATCTTGCCAAGCTGGGTCTGCGCGTTATTCAGTTCCTTGTCGCGGAACTGGACGAGCGCGCCAAGGGATCCGCCTTCCAGGTCGGACTCGCGCAGCGGCGTTTCCTTGCCCGAACGCATTAGGGTCAGCGTACCGCCGGCCAGCGAGTTCGCATCGGACTGGAAAACGAATTGCGATGCCACGGTGCCAACAACCAGCGGCTGGCCGCTGGTCAGGTTCACGTTGACGGAGTTTTCTTGCGTGCTGAAGCTGATGGACGTGAGCTTGCCGAGTTCGCGCAGCACCTGCTCGCGCTGGTCCAGCAGTTCGTTGGGCGAGTGGCCATTGCCGGTAGCGCCCATGGCCACGTTGATCTTGTCGTTGTAGGTCGCAATGGACTGAACCAGTTCGTTGATCTTGACCGTGGTCGCCGAGATCTGCTGGTTGGTGCCGTTGCGCAGGCTGCTCAGGTCATCGCTGATGCTGCGAAAGCGCGCCGACGCGGACTGGGCCGCCGTCAGCGCCGCCTGCCGCGGCGCCGATTCGCTGGGACGCTGGCCAAGATTGCTCATGGCCTCGTACATGGTATTCAGCGAGTTCGTGATACCCGTTTCGACCGTGCCCATCCGGTTCATCAGCCCGGTCATCTGGTCGGAGTAGGTATCGAGGTAGCTGAGCGACGACGCGGCCTGCGTGGTCTGTGCGGTCAGGAACGCGTTGTAGGCGCGGGTAACGGTCACCACGTCCACGCCCTGGCCGAAGTATCCCGAACCGGAAAAATTGGAGAACGACGCGTTCTGCACCAAGGTCTGGCGTGAATACCCGACCGTATCGGCATTGGTGATGTTGTTCGCGGTGACGGACATGCCGGCCTGGGCGGCCTTGAGTCCGGTCAATGCGATGTTCAGGATACTGGTTGCCATATCAGCAGATGCCTATGCGAAGTGCCTGGAGCGGTTTCGCCCGTTCCTTGGATTAACGGTTGTCGGGGGGGAATCTTGAGCCACGGCGCTGCACTGAACCGCTTGGGGTCAAGCTCGCTCGGAACAAATCGCCTGGGTCGGCAAGCTGGCGCTGCCTGCCCAACCGGACCTACGCCGACCACCCCCGTCAGACCACCACCTTCATGGCGCGGCGGATCGTGCTGGACAGCTTTTCGGCGTAGCGCGGATCCGTGGCGTAGCCGGCGCGCTGCAGGCCCTGCGCGAACTGCTCGGCGCTGCCGCTGCCCTTCAAGGCGTTGGCATAACGGGGATTGGTCGACAACATGCGCGCATAATCTTCGAACGCGTCTTCGTAAGAGTCATACGCCCGGAATTTGGCGGACACGCGTTCCGCCTTGCCATCGGTGTATTCGGTGGTCCGGGTTTCAGCGACACGGCCTGACCAGCCCGTGGCTTTGACGCCAAAGAGGTTGTGGCTGCGCTGGCCGTCCGCGCTGCGGATCTCGTGCTTGCCCCAGCCGGACTCGAGCGCTGCCTGACCGAGGATATACACGGCCGGAATGCCGGTCGCTTCTTCCGCTCTGCGCGCCGCCGGCATGTATTTCGCCAGAAACGCGGTGCGCACGTCTTCGGGTGAGCCGGCGACGGTGGCCGTTGCAGCCGCGCCGGATGCGCCTGCTGCACCCGCGGAAACCGCGGCGCCGACCCGCTGCTGCGTCTGCCCGGTGTAGCGGCGGATCGTGTCGGCCATGGCGCCGCCCGCACCCACCCCGCCGACTGAACCTTTACCTGTTCCTGCATCTACCCCGTTGCTGCCCGACGCACTGGAAAAACTGCCGTTCTGGATGCGGCGCGCTCCGTTCAGATTCAGCGCCGCGCCGGGGTCGACCTGCTGCCCCTGCCCTTGCAGGCTGGCACGCGAGCGCGCCAGGCTGAGCGTCGACATCGACAGCGGCATGCCCGCGCGGGCCACCGAGTCGGCCGACACGGTGCTGCGTGTCATCTGTTTTTCGATCACGTCGGCCAGCCCCAGACCGCTATGTTCGGGTGCGGGCGACGTGGACCCATCGGGACGCTTGGTCGGCACGCCAGACAGTGTCTGCGCCATCTGCTGGTCCAGCATGCCACGCCAGTTCTGGGTGGCGGGACTGTTGAAGGCTTCGGCAATGCCGCCTTCGCCCGCGAAGGACGTCTGGCGCATCTGGCTCAGCAGCGTCTGCGCGAAGTGGGCTTCGAACTGACGCGCGGCGGTCCGTGCGGACGCCTTCGGGTCGGTCCGCGACTGCACCTTGAGCGCGTCGAGCGACCGCGCATCGATGGCCATCCCGGCCGAAGTGCCTGCATCCAGTTTTGCCATCAGATGATCTCCAGGTCCGCCGTCAGTGCGCCTGCCGTCTTGAGTGCCTGCAGGATGGAAATGAGGTCTTGCGGTGTCGCGCCCAGCATGTTCAAGGCTTTGACCACTTCGGACAACTGCGCGCCGCCATCAAGATGCATGATCGGGCCCCCGCCCTGGCGGATTTCGATGTCGGCACGTTCGGTCACCACGGTCTGCCCGGCGCTGAACGGCGCCGGCTGGCTGACCTGGGGCGTCGTCGACACCGTGACGCTCAGGTTGCCGTGCGCCACCGCAACCGGGCTGAGGCGCACGCTCTGGTTCATGACGACTGACCCGGTGCGCGCGTTGATGACGACGCGTGCCGGTGCGCGGCTGCCGTTGACTTCGATGTCTTCGATCTGCGACATGAAGGTCACCCGCGAGTTCGGAGTACCGGGCGATGCCAGTTCGATCACGCGGCCATCCAGCGCGCGGGCCACCGAACTGCCGAAGAACTTGTTGATGGCTTCAACCACCGCACGCGCGGTCGAGAAATCCGCCGTGGTGAGTTCCAGGCGAAGCATGCTGTCGTCGGCAAACGGGGTCGCGACTTCGCGTTCGACCGTGGCGCCGCCGGGAATACGTCCAGCGCTCAAGTGGTTGATCTGCGCGCGGCTTCCCGCCGCCGACGCGCCCGCACCGCCCACCGACAGGTTGCCCTGTCCCATTGCATAGACCTGGTTATCCAGGCCTTTGAGTGGCGTGAGCAGCAAGGTGCCGCCGCGCAGCGACTTGGCGTTGCCCATGGAACTGACGGTGATGTCGAGTTGCTGACCTGGCTGCGCAAACGCGGGCAATGACGCCGTGACCATCACGGCTGCCACGTTTTTAAGCTGGAGCCGCGTCCCGGGCGGCACGTTGATGCCCAGGTTGGACAGCATGGACATCAGGGATTGGGTGGTGAATGGCGTCTGCGTGGTCTGGTCGCCGGTACCGTCCAGGCCGACCACAAGGCCGTAGCCCACCAGCTGGTTGCTGCGCACACCCTGCAGGGTCGCCAGGTCTTTGATGCGTGCGGCCTGCACCGGCGCGGCGGCAAGCACCAGCGACAGCGCGCCTATGCACACTGCGCCCACAAGGCGGGCCAAGCCGGCACGCGAGGCGCCCGTACGCACCGGAAAGAAGAAGGAAGACATCAGAAAGGCAACACCGAGAAGAAGAAACGCGACAGCCAGCCAACGGTCTGGGCATCATCAATGGCGCCCTGGCCGCGGTACTCGATCCGGGCGTCGGCCACCTGGGTCGAGCTGACCGTATTGCCGCCAACAATGTTGGTCGGGTTGACGACACCCGAGAAGCGCACGCGCTCGGTCTCCCGGTTGGTGCCGATCTGCTTTTCGCCGGCGACCACCAGGTTGCCATTGGGCAGCACTTCGGTCACGGTCACGGCCACGGTGCCCGACAGGATGTTGGATGCGCCCGTGGCGCCCTTGGCGTTGAACTTGTTGTCGCTGTCAGCTTCGATGCCCAGGCCGCGCAGCAGCCCGCCGCCCGGCAACTTGGCCAGCGACGGGATGCTGGCGCGTGCCGACGCGGTGCGCTGGGTTGATGTGTTGTTGCTTTGCGTGGAGTTGATCCGCTCTTCAAGCTTGACCACGAGGGTGTCGCCTACGTCGCGTGCCCGCACATCTTCAAACAGCGGGCGATACCCCGGTGCCGACGCATAGATGCCGCCGGTGGGCCGACGCGCTGCGCTCATGGCGATCGGGTCAACCGGACGCGCGGTGGTGGGACCCGCGATATCGATCTTGGGCACGGCGCAACCGCCCAATGCCGCCAGCAACGATCCCATCGCGGCAACGCCCATCAGAATCCGGCGCAGCGGCGCGCGGCACACAACAACCTTGGTCATACGAACCTCGTGATCGCGCTTACAGCTGCGCAATGCGCGACAGCATCTGGTCGGCAGTGGAGATGGCGCGCGAGTTGATTTCGTACGCGCGCTGGGTCTGGATCATGCCAACGAGTTCTTCGACGACGTTGACGTTGGATGCTTCGGCATAGCCTTGATTGAGCATGCCGGCGCCGTTCTCGCCCGGCACGTTCACGGTCGGCACGCCCGACGCCGCCGTTTCGCCGAACAGGTTCTGGCCAAGCGGCGACAGGCCGACGGGGTTGATGAAGGTCGCGACCTGGATCTGTCCCAACTGCACGGGCTGGACCTGCC
The DNA here is from genome assembly GCF_013408655.1 of Pigmentiphaga litoralis. NCBI lineage: Bacteria > Pseudomonadati > Pseudomonadota > Betaproteobacteria > Burkholderiales > Alcaligenaceae > Pigmentiphaga > Pigmentiphaga litoralis. The sequence continues at coordinate 477,626 of NZ_JACCBP010000003.1, read as the reverse complement.
CCGCGACCACGGCGCTGACGGTGCCGTCCTGGCCGATCGCCAATTCCTTCGCGCCTTGCGGCAACACGATGCCGGGGTCGACAACAAAACCGTTGCTGGTGACAAGCTGACCCTGACCGTCCACCTGGAAACTGCCGTCACGGGTGTAGGCCAGCGTGCCGTCGGGCATCTGCACCTGGAAGAAGCCCTGGCCGTTGATGGCCACGTCGGTACTGCTCGACGTCTGCTGCAACGCGCCCTGGGTGAAGTTGCGTACAGTGGCGATTGGGCGCGAGCCCGTGCCCACGGTCAACCCTGCAGGCACCTGGTTCAGCTGAGTTGCCTGTGTGCCGGCCGGACGGATGGTCTGATACAGCAAATCTTCGAATACCGCGCGCGAACGCTTGAAGCCGTTGGTGCTGACGTTGGCCAGGTTGTTCGAAATGACGTCCAGTTGGGTCTGCTGCGAATCGAGACCGGTCTTGGCAATCCAGAGGGCACGCATCATGATGACTTTCCTTGAGGGCAGCCCGCGCCACCCATGTTCTTTCTTGCCGCCGCCCTGATACGGGCCGCGGGATGTTCATTAAGACGTCGCTTGCGATGTTCGGGTCGCAACCACGATCCAAGCCGGCGCCGACGCGCCCGACATGCGCAATCAGTTTGGAGCCAGATCAGCTCAGGGACAGGATCTGTGTTGCCGCCTGCTGGTTCTGATCGGTCTTCTGCATCATTTGCACTTGCATGTCGAAGTGGCGCGCTGCCGAAATCATGGTGACCATGGTCTCGACCGAATTGACGTTGCTGCCTTCGATCATGCCCCCCGCCACGCGAACGCCGTCCACGTTCGGCGCCACGCCACCCGCTGTCAGCCGGAACAGTCCGTCACCGCCGCGGGTCACACTGGCTGCCGGCGGATTGACCAGTTTCAGGTCACCCACAATCGCGGCCTGAATGCGGTCGTCGTTTGGAATCGACGAAATCGAACCGTCTTCGTTGATTTCGACTCGGCTGTTGACCGGCAGGACCACCGGCTGATTGTTCGACCCGATGACCGGACGGCCCGCGTTGTCGACCAGGGCGCCGTCGGCGGACTGCTGGAAGCTGCCCGAGCGCGTGAAGGCTTCGGTGCCGTCATTCGACCGCACCACGAACCAGCCCTCGCCCTGCACCGCAACGTCCAGCGTGCGACCCGTGGCGATCATCGCGCCAGGCGCGAGATCGGCACCCGGCGTCGATTCGACGGCATACGCACGTGTCGGCAGACCGGCGCCACCGATTACCGGCGCAGTGCGCTGCGCGGCCACTTCGGCGCGGAACCCGGGCGTCATCGCGTTGGACAGATTGTTCGTCTGCACATCCTGGCGACGCATGAGTTCGCGCGCTCCGGTGGCAGCGATGAAAAGGGCGCGGTCCATGGGGAGGCGTTTCCTGGCTTGCGTTAACGCAGGTTGACGATGGTCTGCATGATCGAGTCTTGCGTCTTGATCGTTTGCGCGTTGGCCTGGTAGCCGCGCTGCGCAGTGATCATGTTGACAAGCTCGGCCGTCAGGTCGATGTTGGCTTCTTCCAGCGCGCCGGAACGTACGGTGCCGAAGTCGCTGCTGCCCGGCGAACCCAGACGCGGCGTGCCCGATGCCGCGGTCTCGGCAAAGTTGTTGCCGCCGATGGACGCGAGCCCGGTCGGGTTGTTGAACATGCCCAGGGCAATCTGACCCTGCACGCGCGACTGCTGGTTGGAATAGCTGGCGAGCAGCGAGCCGGTCTCGTCGATGCTGAAGCCGGTCAGGCGGCCGGACGTGTAGCCGTCCTGCGTTTGGGTGTTCGTGCTGAAGGCCTGGCCGGTCTGCGTTGTCTTCGACATGTCGTAGGTGAACGTCAAATCGGCGGCGCCCGTCGTCATCTGGGCAGCAGGAATCGTGATGGTGGGCTGCAATTTATCGACGTTGCCGTCGATGGACATCAGCTGACCGCTGGTGTTGAACTGCATGCTGGCGACCTTTTTCGCTTCGCCGCCGTCGAATGAGTAGTACGTGTCCCATTCACCCGCGTCAGTCTTGCGGTAGTACACCGACAACAGATGCGAATTGCCAAGCGAGTCGTACAGGCTCATCGAGTTCGCGTCAGTGAAAGTGTCGGAGTTATTCTTGTCGAACGCGACGTTGTCGGCAATTGCCGGCTTGCGCGAATCGAGGATCACGCTTTGCGTTGCCTTGGTTGTTGCCTTGGCTTCGATCGAGTTCACGACGAGCTGCAGGGGCTGTGGCTGCGCGGTGACGACCTGGCCGTTCGCGTTGACCGAATAGCCGGTCAACTTAAGGCCTTCGGCGTTGACAAGATAGCCGGCGTCGTCGCGATGGAATTGCCCGTTGCGGGTGTAGACGGTCGCGCCCTGGCTATCCATGCGGAAGAAGCCGTTGCCCGAGATGGCGACGTCGTACGGATTGCTCGTGGTCGTGATGCTGCCTTGGGTGAACTGCTGCGTGACTGCCGCCACCTTGGTGCCGATACCCGACTGCGATGCTGTGGACTGGACCACGCTGGCCGCGTACACGTCAGCAAATTCGGCACGGCCGCCCTTGAAGCCGATGGTGTTCGCGTTCGCAACGTTGTTGCCGATCACGTCGAGGTTCTTTGCGGCGGCGTTCAGTCCGCTCAGTGCTTGTTGAAAGCTCATGATGTGCCTTGCGTAAGTAGGAGGTGCCGTTCGCCGCCTGCGACGAACCTTGGCATGATCGGTGTGAAAGTGGACTTACCAGACCTGGTAGACGTCGGCCAGGTTGATCGAGGCGCCCTTGGAATCGAGCACGACCGTGCCGTTGGACGACGGACGCACGGCGGCCACTTCCTTGACGTCGAGCGTCGCGGCCTTGGCGGACTTGTCCGCCTGCGTCAGCATGACGTCGAACGTGTAGGCGCCATCGGGCACGGTCTTGCCATCGGCGGTCTTGCCGTCCCATTCGAAGGTGTGCGTGCCAACCGTATTGCCTTGAAGCGGCAGGGTCGCCACGACGTTCTTGTCCTTGTCGTAGACCTGCAGCTTCGCGCTGTCCGCATCGGCAGCTACCGTGTAGCCGATGGTGCCCTTCCCTTCGTCGAGGGTAAGCGTGTTGCCGGTGGCCAGCACCTGGCGGCCGATCAGCGACGTGGCCTGCGTTGCTTGCAGCGAACCCATGCTGTAGCCCAGCCACTGCATGGTCGTGTTGAGCTGGCTGATGCCCGTCACGGTACTGATCTGCGCCATCTGCGAGGTCAACTGCGCGTTGTCCAGCGGATTCAGCGGATCCTGATTGCGCATCTGCGCGGTCAGCATCGTCAGGAAACGATCGGACAGTTCCTTGGCGCTGGTGGCGGCAAGGCTGGACGTGGACTGGTTATCGGTACTGCTGACGTTGGAAACGTTCGAAACGGCCATGGTGGGTCCTTAGCTGCCTAGCGACAGCGTTTTTTGCATCAATGTCTTGGCGGTGTTCATGACTTCGACGTTCGTCTGGTACGCCCGCGACGCGGCGATCATGTCCACCATTTCGTCGACGATCTCGACGTTGGGCATGCTGATATAGCCTTCGCCATCGGCCATGGGGTGTTGCGGGTCATACAGCCGCTTGGCAGGCGCCGGATCCGTCATGACTTCGCGGACGCGCACGCCCTGCCCGCCCGAGGCGGCGCCTGGCACGAGGTAGGACTCGAACACTACCTTGCGAGCGCGATAGACTTCGCCATCGGGGCCGCTGACGCTTTCGGCGTTGGCCATGTTGCTGGCCACCGTATTCAGGCGCTGGCTGTTCGCGGTCAGCGCCGAGCCGGCGATTTCGAATGCCTTGTTGAGGGACATCGTCGGTTTCCTTAGTTGCCCTGGATGGCGCGCTGCAGGGTCTGGATCTGACCATTCAGCATGCGCAGCGACGCGTCATACCGCATCGCGTTGTCGGTGAACTGGGTGCGCTCCAGATCGGGGTCGACGGTGTTGCCATCGATCGCGGCCTGGGTGGGCGTGCGGTATTGCAGGGCCACGGGAATGCCGACGCTGCCATCGCCGCTCAAGTGGCGGGTGTTGGTCGTCGCCATCTGTACCGGCGGGACGGACGGCCCGTTGCCGGCACCCGTGGCAGATCGCAAGGCATCGCTGAAATTGAAGTCCTGCGCCTTGAAATTGGGCGTTTCGGCGTTAGCCAGGTTGGCGGACAACACTTCCTGGCGCTGCGCGCGCAACTCGAGCGATTGCGCGTTGAAGCGCAATTCATCACTTAGACGGCTGATCACGAGGACTCCACGACCGGGTGGGACAGAGGATGGAAACTTTTCCAGACGTAACCATTATTCGGGGTGGGGTTGAGGACTAAACCCGGAGTAAGCCTCGTTTTTCAGTGCTGTTTTCATCTTGGCGAATCAGGGTGCACGGTAGAGTGCTTCATCGTTGATGAACCGGAATGCCCGATGACACGCACCCTCTTCTTTCTTGTGGCCCTCGCCCTGGCGTGGACCACAGGGGTGAACGCCGCGCCCGCGCAAGGCGGTGCCGCCGCGCAGGCCGAGCAGATGCTGCGCGAGCGGGTCGAAGCACAGGCTCAGGCCCTGGGTGCACGGATCGAAATCGCGCTGGGATCCGTACTGGACGACCGGTTGTCCCGTGCTCCGTGCCAACCTGACGTTTTTCTGCCACCGGGAACGCGCGTGTGGGGAAAAACGTACATCGGACTGCGCTGCGCCACGCCCAACTGGCAGGTCAGGGTGCCCGTGGACGTCGCATTGATCGTTTCCGTTCCCATGTTCGTGCGTCCCATGGCTCCGGGTTCCGTGGTCCAACCCGGCGACTGGACCTACAGCGACGTGAACATGGCCGCCTGGCCACGCGGCGTGGTAACCGACGACAAGGCGCTGGCCGGGTCCCGGATCGTCCGGCAGGCGCGCGCGGGCGAACCCATCCCGCCAGACGCCCTGCAGTCCGGCGCCCGCATGGCGTCAGGGGATCCAGTGCAAGTGGTCTTGATCGGGCCGGGTTTCACTATCAAGGCAGCCGGCAAGCTTCTTCAGCAGGCCACCCCCGGCCAGTCCACGCGCGTGCAACTGGAGTCCGGGCGCACGGTGGCGGGCACCATGCGCGACGGCCGCGAGATCGAGGTCAACCTGTAACACCGGTTTTAGGCCAGTGCTAAAGTTTGGGCAGGAAGAGCCGATAAGGCTAGATATCGTCCGAAGCTGGACATTCAGTCCTCTTCCCGGACATGCCTGGACGGAGTTACATGGTGAAAATCACACAAAAGGGTTCGCCGCCAGTCAACCTGACCCGCAACGAACCAACGGAAGCCCGGACGCAAGCCGCGTCCTCGCCATCCACAGCCGCAAGCGAATCCGTGCATCTTTCGAAGCTGTCGAGCCGCCTTGCCGGCACCAGCGCCGGAGAAGCCCCGGTCAATCTGGAACATGTTGAACGCATCAAGACGGCGATCAGGAACGGCGAGTTCCACGTGAACGCCGAAGCGGTTGCCGACAAGATGCTGGAAATCGAACGAGACACGTTGGGACGTTAATGACGCTGGACGCTTTTTCCGTGCTTCTTGACCGCTTCGCCGCGGCAAGCGCCACGCTGACCGGACTGGTGCACACCCGCGACGCGGACGGCATTCAGCTCGCCAGCCGCAAGCTGGCCGACGCCACGCTGGCCTTGCAGCAAGCCATGCCCAAAGCGGTTGTGCAGCTGCAACACTGCTCCCCCGCCATCCGTGAAGCCTTCACGGTTCGCCTGGAAGCTGCCGCGCTGGATTCCAAGGTCGGTGCAGAACTGTCAGATATCCAGGCCGCATCGGCCACCAGCCGTCTGGCGTTCCTTGCGCAAGCCAGCGGCGCGGACCTGTCCTACGCGAACAATGGCCAGCTGGGATTGGGCGCGCGTTACTGATTACTGACGAGCCGGATCGCAAAGCCGACCGAGCCAGACCAAGCCAGACCGGACAAGGTAGGCCAGATCAAACAGGCCAGATCAAACCGGCCAGACCCAGCAGGCCAGACCCAGCAGGCAGACCCAGCACCAAAAAAAAGCGCCCGATTGCTCAAGGCGCTTTTTTTATTCCTTCCTACGGCGATCGTTCTACTTGCCCCAATCCTTGAGCTTGGTGCGCAACCGCGCGACCGCCTGGGAGTGCAGCTGACAGATACGCGACTCGGTCACGCCAAGCACCACCGCGATTTCCTTGAAGTTCATTTCCTGTTCGTAATACAGGCCCATGACCAGCTTTTCACGTTCGGGCAGACGCTCGATGCCCGTGACGATAGCTTCGCGGAACCGGCGATCAGACAGGCGTTGATGCGGATCTGCCGTCCGGTCGACGACATGGCGGTCCAGATAGTTGTCACTGTCTTCGCCACTGTCCATGTCTTCGTAATAGAACAACTGCGCGCCACGCGCGTCGGCCAGCATTTCCTGATACTGCCCCAGCGGCACTTCCATCTCGGCAGCCATTTCGGCATCGGACGCACCCCGGCCCAGCTTGTGCTCGGCTCGCTGCATGGCGCCTTCAATCTTGCGCTGCGTCTGGCGCACGCTGCGGGGCAGCCAATCGCCACGGCGCAACTCGTCGAGCATTGACCCCTTGATCCGCTGGGTGGCATAGGTTTCGAACTGGGCGCCCAGGCCTTCTTCGAACCGGCCCAGGGCATCCAGCAGCCCCATCATGCCGGCCTGCATCAAGTCTTCGATCTGTACGCTGGCAGGCAAGCGCGCAACCAGGTGATGGGCCATGCGGCGGACCATCGGAATGTATTGCTCGATATTGTCCTGCCGATCGAGCACGCCTTCACGGGTATACATACGCGTCACCAAATAGAGTCGGGCCGGGGCCGACGTCACACATCCCGGACATCAAACGCTCGCCGCGTGCAGGCTTGCACCGGCCGCCGAAGGCATGCATGCCCAGTCGAGCTCATTGGCATTCAGTGCGAACACCGGCGAATGACGCGGGCGCAAAGCGCGATGCACCAGCACCGGTGCATTGGGCACGTGCAGGTCATCGGGAACGCGCTGCCCGTTGGTCACGAATTGCAGCTGCACGCGATGACGGATGGCCGCGTCGAGCACGCCGCCCACACGAACCGCTTCGTCCAGCTTGGACATGATCAGCCCAGCCAGTCCGCCCGCACTGTACGCCTGGACGATGTCTTCGGCCTGCTCGGCATGGGTGCCGCCGGGCATAACCAGGATCCGCTTCACGCCGGAGACATTCAGCGCGCGCAGGTGATCGCTCATGCTGTCGTCACGCTGGCTCATGCCGGCAGTGTCGACCAGCACGAGACGACGGTCACCCATGCCTGCCAGGATCGCTTCCAGATCAGAGGCGCCCCGTGCCGCATAGACTTCCACACCAAGAATCTGGCCGAAGGTGTGCAGTTGGTCGACCGCGCCGATGCGGTGCTGGTCGGTCGTGATCAGGCCAAGCGCCGCCGCGCCGTACTTGACGACGCAATGAGCCGCGATCTTGGCCGTGGTGGTGGTCTTGCCCACGCCGGTCGGGCCGACGATGGCAAAGCGGCCGCCGCGCTCGACCATCGTGTCAATCGGGTCGACCGTAGCCAGGTTGCGCGTCAGCACCGTCGCCAGCCAATCATCGGCGCGGTCTTCGTTCATGCCTTCAGGCAGGTGGGTCACCACCGTACGCGCCAGTTCCGGCGTGAAACCGCCATCGACCATCTTGCGCCACAAGATGCGGCGTGACGGATCGCGTTGGGTCGAATCGCGCCAGGCCAGGGCGTCCATCTGATGCTCGAGCCAGCCGCGCATCGACCGCATTTCGCTCATGATCGGTTCCGAGACTTCGGAAGCCAGCGCGGCACGGTCCCCGTCATCCAGGCGCGTGGTGGCCGAGGCCTGCGCGCGCGCACTGGCGTCGGCGGTGTGAATGTCTGCCGCGCGGGGCAGGCCCATGCTTTCACGCATCTTGCGTTCGGATTCCGACGGCACCGTCGCCGAAGGCGGGACCGGACGGTGTGCGGGCACGCCGCGGGGCTCTTCGACAGCTGGCGCCGGTTGGGCGTGGCTGGCGTATTCGTTGCGTGCCGAACGAACGACATGCGGGATCTGGCGCTCGGGCAACTGGGGCCAGCGTGCCAGCGGCAGGTCGCCCGGCTCGGGCGGATAGCCTTCCGGCCGGTCATGTTCGGCCAGCACGCGCGCTGCGGGCGACAGGCGCACGGGCTCGTCTTCCATCGCGTCCCACAGGTTCGAAGCGGCCAGCGGCGAGGGCTCGTACTGCGGCGCGCGCGTCTGCATCTGGGCCGGAGCCGGCGCAGGTGCTTCCGGCATCGGCTCGCCTCGCGTACCGATCACCTCCACCCCGCCGGCCGTGCGGCGCGTGGACACGATCATCGCATCGGGACCCAGCGCTTCGCGCATCAGGCGCAGGCAGTCGCGGGTCGAGGCAGCAACGAATTTACGGAATGTCATGAGTCAGTTTCCAGCTACAGCGGTGATGGAGCAAACGCGGCGGGTCATGGCTAGCGCCCACCCAGCGTCATGGCCACGCGAATCAGACGCGACTCCGGAATTTCGGAATGCGCCAGAATCTTCAGGCGGGGCACGGTACGGCGAAACAGTCGGGCAAGGCCCAGGCGAAGGCGGTCGGGAACCAGCAGCGCGGCGGGCTTGCCCAGCGCGTCCATCTTGTCGACGGCAGCCGACGCTTCGTGCAGCAGGCGCTCGGCCAGCATGGGTTCGATCGCGCCAAGCTCGCCCGGACGGACACTGGTGTTCTGCAGGATGCGTTCGAGTTCGGGGTCCAGCGCCAGCACTTCGGCATCGCCCGTCGAACCGAAGATGCCCTGCGTGATGGCCCGGCCCAGGGCGACCCGCACGGCGCCAGTCAGTTCGGCCGGGTCCTGCGTGCGGACCGCGTGTTCGGACAGGGTCTCGACAATGCTGCGGAAGTCGCGGATATGGACGCCCTCGTCGAGCAGGGACTGCAACACCCGCTGCAGGCTGGCCATCGACATCAGCTTTGGAACAAGGTCTTCCAGAATCTTGGGGTTGGCGCGCGTGAAATGATCGACCAGCGCCTGCAGTTCGCCGCGGCCCAGCAGTTCCGCCGCGTGGGCATGCAGCAAGTGCGAGAGGTGCGTGGCCACCACGGTGCTGACGTCAACCACCGTATAGCCGGCCGCCTGCGCCTGTTCGCGGGTCGTGGCATCGATCCACAAGGCAGGCAGACCAAATGCCGGATCGCGGGTTGGCGTGCCCTGCACTTCCCGTGTGACACGGCCCGGATTGATGGCCAGCGAGCAGTTGGTCTGCACCTCGCCTTCCCCGATCGTCACGCCCTTAAGCGTGATGCGGTAGCCACCCGGACGCAATTCCAGGTTGTCGCGAATATGGACCGCCGCGGGCAGGAAGCCGACGTCTTGCGCAAACTTCTTGCGCAGGGCCTTGATGCGCTTGAGCAGGTCGCCGTCGCCTGTCTTGTCGACCAGGGGAATCAGGCGATACCCCACTTCAAAGCCCACGGTATCCACGTGACTGACGTCATCCCAACTGGCTTCCTGGGCTTCGGCGGGCTCGTTCGGCACGACGGGGGCTATGGCGGCGGCCTTGGCGTCAGCCCGTGTGCGCGCCAGCTTCCACGCCAGGGCGCCCATGCAGGCGGCGAGCAACAGGAACGCAAAGTTGGGCATGCCGGGAATCAGCCCCAGCATGCCGATGATGCCAGCGGACAACGCGAGGGCCTGCGGCGTGCCCAGCAACTGCCGGCCTACCTCGGTACCAATGTCTTCGCCTTCACCGACACGAGACACGATCAGGCCGGCGGCGATCGATACCAGCAGCGCCGGAACCTGGGCGACCAGGCCGTCACCGATGGACAGCAGCACGTAGTTGCGGCCGGCTTCGGCAAAGCTCAGGTCATGTTGCGTCACGCCGATCAGCAGGCCGCCGATGATGTTGACGAACAGGATCATGATGCCGGCGATGGCATCGCCGCGCACGAATTTCGAAGCACCGTCCATGGCGCCGTAAAAGTCGGCTTCGCGGGACACGTCGGAACGGCGCTGGCGCGCCGTGGCTTCGTTGATCAGCCCGGCGTTCAGGTCGGCATCGATGGCCATCTGCTTGCCCGGCATGGCATCCAGGGTGAATCGCGCCGACACTTCCGCGATCCGGCCGGCGCCCTTGGTCACCACCACGAAGTTGATGATCACCAGCACCAGGAAAACAACCACGCCCACCGCAAAATTGCCGCCGACCAGGAAGGTGGCGAACGCCTCGATGACCTTGCCGGCTGCGTCCGGGCCGCTGTGCCCGTGCAGCAGGACAATACGCGTCGATGCCACGTTGAGCGACAGGCGCAGCAGTGTCGTCACCAGAATGACGGTAGGGAAAACGGCGAAGTCCAGCGGGCGCTTGGTGTACGTCGACACCAGCAGCACGAGCAGCGAAATGGCAATGTTGAAGGTGAACAGCAGGTCCAGCATCCACGGTGGGAGCGGGAGCAGCATCATCCCGAGCACGAGCAGGATGAATGCCGGCATGCCCATCTCGCGCAGTTGCGAGGTGCTGAAGACCAGGCCGCCTACCTTGATCGAACGCGCGTTCATCGACGGCCCCGCAGGTCAACCGGCTCATGACCATCCATCGGGTCCCAGCCATCGGGCACTTCAACGGGCTGCAGTTCGGGCATCGGGCCACGGACGTGGTCGCGCACCTGATAGACGTAGGCCAGCACCTGCGCCACGGCGCGATACAGGGCGGTCGGAACTTCCTGCTCGATCTCGGCGTATTTGTGCAGGGCCCGCGCCAGTTGCGGACTTTCGACACGGAGCACCCGGTGCTGGGCCGCAATCTCGCGGATCCTTGCGGCCACATCGTCGGAACCCTTGGCAACGACGCGCGGGGCGCCCATGCGGCGGTCGTCGTACTTGAGTGCGACGGCGTAGTGGGTCGGGTTGGTCACCACCACGTCGGCAGTCGGCACGGCCTGCATCATGCGCGCGCGGGCACGCTCGCGCTGCAACTGCCGGATCTTGCCCTTGACCTGGGGATCGCCTTCCGATTCCTTGTTTTCCTGCTTGGCCTCTTCCAGCGTCATGCGCAGCTGCTTGTGATGCTTCCACCACTGCAAGGGCACGTCGGCGGCTGCAATGATGAACAGCGCGCCGGCCATTGCCAGCGAATGGCTGGACAGCAGATTGCCAAGCGTGAACAGCGCTTCGGGCTGCGATGGCAGCATGAGGACAAGCCATTCCTGCACGCCCTGCCACACCAGCGCGCCAGCGATACCGCCGAGCACGACGACCTTGAGGATGGACTTGCCAAGCTCGCCCAGGCCGGCCATCGAGAAAATGCGGCCAAGTCCCTTGAGGGGCGACAGACGGGAAAAGTCGGGGGTCAGCGCCTTGCCTGACAGCAGAAAGCCGCCCAGCGCCACCGAACCGACGACGCCGGCGAGCATGCCCGCGACCATGATGGGGGCCGTCACCAGCAGGCCCGCGCCAATCAATTCGTAGACAGCGTTGACGAGGACAGCGTCATCACGCGTGCTGGACGCCATGCTGGCGGCGGTGACGAATGAGGTTTTCATCCAGCCCATCGCCTGCTCGGAGATGTGGCCGCCCGCGATGGCCACTGCGCACACACACGCGAACGTGGACAGCGCGCCAGACAGATCGCGCGAACGAACGACCTGGCCGTTCTCACGTGCCTGATCCAGCCGCCGTTGGGACGGGGCTAGGGGTTTTTCGTTGTCGCTTTCGTTGCTGTCTGACACGGTGTTCCGGAATGCCTGATAACGGCTTGAAGGAAGCCGCGACACGAGAGACGCGGGATTAATCCTTCAATACGTAACCCATTATTTCCGTTACGCGTAACAGGCAAAACGATGAACAGACAGCGGAAACCGGGGCTTATCCAATGAGCCGAATGGCTGGCGGACCCGCGAATGACCGCGACCGGCTCCGCGCCCTTGCAGAGCGCGGTCCGGCGCGGGTTGACGTCAGAACAGACCGTCGAGAAGTTGCTTCATTTCCAGCACCAGCACGAGCGTGCCGTCGCCCGAAAGCGTTGCGCCAGCGACACCTTTCGGATGGATGCCTTCCAGCGGCTTGATCATGACCTCGTCCTGGCCGATGAAACCATCGACGCCAAGCACCAGTTGCCGGTCGCCATAGGCCAGCACCACGGCCAATGTCGGCGGCGCCTTGCGGGCGCGTCCCAGCAGCACCGCCAGATCGATCACGGGCAATACTTCACCGCGGATCGTCATGGCCTGCGCGTTGCCGACGTTGTGCATCTCTTCCTGGCGGAGCGGGATGATTTCACGCACGGCGGACAGCGGGATCGCATATGGCTGATCGACAAGCTTGAGCATCAGGACAGGCAGGATCGCCAGCGTCAGTGGCAGCGACACCACAATGTGCGAACCCATGCCTGGGGACGATTGCAGGTCAATCTGACCCTTGAGCTTTTCGATGTTCGTCTTGACGACGTCCATCCCGACACCCCGGCCCGACAGATCGCTGACCTCGGCGCGGGTCGAAAACCCCGGCAGGAAAATCAGCTTCAGGCACTGCGAGTGGTCAAGCAGCGACGCTTCTTCGGCACTGATGACACCCTTTTCCACCGCCTTGCGGCGGATGTGTTCGGGATCCATCCCGCGCCCGTCATCGGACACTTCGATCACGATCGAGTCGCCCGTCTGCCGCGCGGACAGGTGGAGCTTGCCGCGGGGCGACTTGCCGACCGACCGGCGTTCCACCATCGTTTCGATACCGTGGTCGACGGCATTGCGGATCAGGTGGACCAGCGGATCGTTCAGTTCGTCGAGGATGGTCTTGTCGACCTCGGTCTCGCCGCCAGTGATGACCAGCTCGACATCCTTTTCAAGTTGCCGCGCCAGATCGCGAGCGAGGCGCGAGTACTTCTGGAACACGCGGCCGACCGGCTGCATCCGCGCCATCATGACCGCGGACTGCAGGTCGGACACCAGCGTATCGAGCTGGCTGAACACGACGTCCAGCGTCTCGGTGATGTCGTCATCAGCGCGGTTGGCCACGAGGGCGTCGCGCAGGCAGCTCAAACGGTTCTTGGTCAGGCCGATTTCGCCCGACAGGTTCAGGATCTGGTCGAAACGCGCCGTATCGACACGAATCGTAGAATCCTTGACAACGGCCGTCGCCGCGGGCGGCGCCAGCATGTCGGCACGGTACGGCTTGGCGGCCTGCTTGGCGGTGGGAACACCTGCAGGCGAGCCTGCAGCGGCCTGCGCACCGGCCGGGGCCGGCGCAGCGCCGGATGCCGGAACGGGTGCTGCGCCAGCCCCCTGCCCTGCCACCGCCGGCGGTTCGCCGAAGGCAGCGCGGTAGTAACCCAGCCAGTCGGGCTCGTTGTGGTCCAGCGCCATCACAGGCGCCATGTGCGGCTCGATGCTTTCAGCCACGATGCCGCGCAGCGCGCTGGTGTCGACGGTCTCGCCGCGTGCGGCTGCTTCAAGTGCCAGCAGCAACGCTTGCGGCGCCGCTTCGGGCATGGTGCCCCGTTCCATCTCGCCAAACATGCGGCGAACTTCACCCGTCGCCGCCAGGATCAAATCCATGATTTCCGGGGTGATCACCAGCACGTGACTGCGCAGCAGGTCGAGCAGGTTTTCACCGCGATGACACAGTTCGACCAACGGCGTCGCATCAAGGAAGCCCGCGCCGCCCTTGACGGTATGGAATCCGCGGAAGACCTGGTTCAGCAACCCCGTGTCGTGGGGCCGCTGTTCGAGGTCAAGCAGACCGATATCGACGTCATCGAGCAGATCGGACGCTTCCGTCAGGAAATCTGACAGCAAATCCTGCATTTCGGCAAAGGCGGACACTATCTTCTCGCTCAAAAACCCAGGCTTTCCAACAGGTCATCGACCTGGGCCTGATCCGTGACGATATCGTCACGCCCTGATGTGTCGACCACGGGACCGTTCATCCATTCGCCATGGGCGGCCGGACGCTTGTCTGCGGGGGTGCTTTCGATCAGCAGCATGACCAGCTGTTCTTCGAAGTCCTGAGCCAGCTTGAGCACTTTCTGGATGACCTGACCCGTCAGGTCATGGAAATCCTGCGCCATCATGATGTCGGTGAACAGCGCTTGCGTGGCCTGGGAATCCTGGGCCGAGCGGCGCAGATAGGCGTGCGTGTCGCTTGCCACCTGCTTGAACTCGTCGACCGACAAGGTCCGTGCGTACAACTTGGTCCACTGGGCGTCGAGCGCCGACGCATCGGCTTCGACGCGCGACTGGATGTCGTGGCCCTTCTCGACGTTGGACAGCGCGCGCTCGGCGGCTTGCCCGGTCAGGCGGGCAATATAGTCCAGGCGCTGACGGGTGTCGGGCAGCGAATTGACCGCCTGCTCGACTTTCTGGTGATACCCCAGCTCGCGCAGCGCGTCATGCAACTGACGCGTCAGCGCGCCCACGCGTTGATAGAACTCGGCCTGTTCGGCTTCGCCCAGTTCACCGGAAGCGATGCCAGGCGCGTTGCCCGCGGCATGGCTGGTGACGTTGCTGGCGGCACTGCTGCTGGCAGCCGGTGCCGAGACGGCTACCGGCGCGGCTGGCACTGCCGCCGCTGCGGACGGGGCGCTCTCGTCGTTGATACGTGCAAGAGTTTCGGACGAGATCTGATCGAACAACGCTTCGAGGTCTTCATTGTCGCGGGCGTTGGCCATCACGCGCTCCCGTTCATTTTCTGGACGATTTTTGTCAGTTTGTCTTCGAGCGTTGCCTTGGTGAACGGCTTCACGATGTAGCCGTTTGCGCCAATCTGCGCCGCGAGGACGATGTCTTCTTTCTTGGCCTCTGCCGTCACCAACAGGACAGGCAATTTCTTGAGGTTGTCATCGGCGCGAATCTCCCGAAGCAGCTCGAAGCCGTTCATGTTGGGCATGTTGATATCGCTGACAACGAAATTGAAAATTCCGGTGCGCAGCTTACCCAACGCGATCTGGCCGTCTTCGGCCTCGTCGGCGTTGTTGTATCCCAACTCTTTCAGGAGGTTGCGGACAATTCGCCGCATCGTCGAGAAGTCATCGACGATGAGGAACTTGAGATCGTCAGGCTTCATTTGCTCCCTTTCTAGCCTTTACGTGGGTGAGTTGAGCGGCGATCATAGTAGACAGCTCGGTCGGGTGGAACTTGGCCACGTAGGCGTCAACGCCCACTTGCTGACCCAGCTTCTTGTTCGCGACAGACGACAGCGACGAGTGCATGACGACGGGAATGCCGGCAAAGCGCGAGTCGGACTTGATGTGGCGCGTCAGGACATAACCGTCCATTTCCGGCATTTCGGCGTCAACCAGGATCATGCCGAGCGACAGGTCGAGCGGAATCTTTTCGGCGTCGCAGCGCGCAGCGATGCCCTTCAGCTTGTCCCACGCCTCGGCGCCGTTGATGGCGTGCTGGTGCGGCAGGCCCATCCGGTCAAGCACTTCGGTGATCTTCTTGCGTGCCAGCACGGAATCGTCGGCAAAGAACACGTTCGATTTGATGTCCGCGTCGACTGGCAGGATCTCGGTCGGGATCTTGTCTTCGCCAATCACCGACGCCAGGATCTGTTCCACATCCAGGATCGAGACCAGCTTGCCGTCGGCCAGCTCGGTCAGCGCCGTCATGAACGTCATGTTGCTGGTGGGCATCGACTGGGGCGACTTCACCTTTTCCCAGTCCACACGAACGATACGGTCCACGTCCGCCACCAGGAACGCCTGGGTGTGGCTGGAAAATTCCGTGATCAACAGCTTGGTGCGCGGGGCATCGATCTGCATGTTGATGGCGGTTGCCAGGTCGATCACGGGCAGGATCGCGCCACGCAGCGAGATGATGCCTTCCACACCACGCGGGACATTCGGCGTCTTGGTGATGGCAATGGTTTCGCACACTTCGCGAACCTTGAACACATTGATGCCGAATACTTCATTGCCGCCCAACGAAAACAGCAGCAGTTCCATTTTGTTGGAGCCTGCCAGCCGCGCTTTTTCGTCGACCATATCCATCAACCGATTGTCACCGGCACCCATGATCTTCCTCCAAACCGACCGGGTTGCCCCGGCCTAAATAATGATTAACGTGCGTCCGTGGTCGCGGAGACGCGCCAGGGTGCCCCTTCAACTTCCAGTGCTTCGGGGATGGCTGGAACATCGGCCGAAACCCCGCCTTTCTTGAGGAATTCTTCACTGCGTTTGTTCAGCACCACGATACTGATGCGCCGATTTTGCGGTGCACGGGGATCGACTTCGGTAAACGGCACGGAATCGGACAGGCCGACGACCCGCAACGCCTTGGTCGGATCCATGCCGGCCGACAGCATGGTGCGGCGCGCCGCATTGGCTCGGTCAGCCGACAGTTCCCAGTTGCTGTAGCCTGCGTCGCCGCCGGCATAGGCCGTCGCGTCGGTGTGACCGGAAATCGATAGCTTGTTGGGGACGCCGTTCAACGCGCGGGCCAGTTCCGCCAGAATGATCTTGCTGTAGTCCTTGAGCACCGTCTTGCCGGTGTCGAACATGGGACGATTCTTTTCGTCGACGATCTGGATCCGCAATCCTTCGTCGGTAATGTCCATCAGGATCTGGTCCTTGAACTGCTTCAAGGTCGCCTGCCCTGCAACCAGGCTTTCAAGCTGGGTCTTGAAGGATTCCAGCTGACGCCGTTCGCGCCGCTCGAGGTCGGCGTCGGCGGTCCGGTTGTGACCGACAGGACGGGTCAGGTCACGGCCGCCGGCGTTCATGATCGTGGCCGGGTCGCCCGCCACCTTGCCAGATGACACCGTCAGTTTGATCGGGGTCTGGAAGTAGGTAGCGATGCCCTTCAGGTCGGCTTCCGCACTGGTGGTGAGCAGCCACATCAAAAGGAAAAAAGCCATCATTGCCGTAACGAAGTCGGCGTACGCGATCTTCCACATGCCGCCGTGATGGGCGGCATGGGGACGCTTGCGAGCGCGTCGAATGATGATGGGCGCAACGCCTTCTTTGGCTGCCATGGTGATCTCTGGTCGATCGGTCGGCTGCCGTCAGGCGGCCGACTTTCCTCGGACGGTGTCTTCCAGTTCGGCGAAGGTGGGGCGCTCGGTGGAAAACAGGACCTTGCGTCCGAACTCGACGGCAAGGGCGGGGGCATATCCATTCAGGCTGGCCAGCAAGGCCACCTTGATGCATTCGAATTGCTTGCCGCTTTCGCTGGCTTTCTGTTCGATGACCGACGCCAGCGGTCCGACGACGCCGTAGGCCAGAAGAATGCCGACGAAGGTGCCGACCAGCGCCGCGCCGATCTTTCCACCCAGGATGGCCGGCGGTTCGCCGACCGAGCCCATCACGTTCACCACGCCCATGACGGCGGCGACGATACCGAAGGCCGGCAGGCCGTCGGCGATACGCTGGATGGCGCCGGCAGGAATCAACGCTTCGTGATGATGCGTGTCGATTTCCTGGTCCATGAGGGCTTCGAGTTCAAGCGGATTCAGGTTGCCGCTGACCATCAGGCGCAGGTAATCGGTCACGAACTCGATCAGATGGTGATCGGCGAGCAGAGTCGGGTATTTCTGGAACAGGGGGCTGTTGGCGGGTTCTTCGACGTCGGCTTCGATCGACATCAGCCCTTCGCGCCTGACGCGGTTCAGGATTTCGTACAACAGGGCGAGCAGGTCCAGGTAGCGTTGCTTGCTGAACTTGGAGCCATGGAGCGTCGTGGGCAGGGACGCGAGCGTGGCCTTGACGACCTTGCTGGAGTTGCCGCATACGAAGGCACCAAGGGCTGCACCCGCGATGATCAGAAGTTCGAAGGGCTGGAAAAGCGCGCCCAACGAGCCGCCGTGCAGCGCGTAGCCGCCCAGTACCGACACCGCAACGATGATGTAGCCAATAATGACGAGCATGCGCTCGCACTCCTAAAAATCCCTTCGCCACAATCCGCGCGAAGTCCTAGTCCCGTTTTCGGCAGGCTGACAGGAATCTTGAGTGCGTTACACGCAAATTCGCGTAATTGACGCCCTACGCTTCGACCGACACGTCGGCGTCGGACAAGGTGCCCGCCTGCCGCGTCTTCCCCGCACGCGATGGCATATGGCACAGGCCGCACACATACTGGTGCGCGAGTTCGAAGCTATGCGTGACGAATTCACCGCTGCAGCTGGTGCAGCGCGTCATGCCCAGCATTCCGGCGTCAAAGAAGCGGGTCAGGCGCCAGGCGCGAGTGATCGACAGGACTTCCGGCATGCCGAGCTGCACCACTTGCTCGCGGTATAGGCGATAGGCACGGATCAGGGATTCCACCGGCGTCAGCTCGGGGAGACCGCACTGATGCTTGTAGATGTTCATGAACAACGAGGCATGGATGTTTGGCTGCCAGGTCATGAACCAGTCGGTGGAAAAAGGCAGCATGCCCTTTGGAGGCGATTTGCCTTTGATCTCCCGATAAAGGCGGAGGAGACGCTCTCGAGACAGCGTCACTTCGGACTCCAGCACCTGAAGACGCGCGTCGAGCTGGATAAGCTCGCACGCGATCTCGATCTGGCGAGCTTCGGACAAGACGCTTTTAGCGCGAGTCATGGCAGATCCTGACTTACGAAAAGAGGGATGGCGCGGTTAAATGGCGCCATGCAGTCGACGCGGATCAGGCCGCGGCTGCCGTACGGCTCGCCATCAGGATGGCGGCATGCATGCGCGAGGGGGCATCATCGCGTTTTGGCGTGGCCAGGAGATTCCAGACCAGGGAGTCGTCAAAACGGAATCGGGCGAGCAACATGGTGGTCGACGCGATTTTGATCAATTGGGCGGTTGTCAGTGATTCGACGAGGTCGCCCACTTCGGACGAAAGGCCCAAACGAAACAGCGCTTCGGCCCGATCAATGCGCAGCATTTGTTGTGCAAGCAACAGATATGTCAGATTGGCATCACGAATTTCGGCATTCAATCGCGACATCGCGGAAGACTCCGGCGCAGCGCCAGCGTTGAGGCTGACAGCATCGGCGATTTCAAAACTGGCGTTCATCGTGTTCCCTTGATGGAAATGTCCATCACAACTAGTACTGCGGCTTACGCCACTGCGCTACCATCCAAACTGGAGCGGTGGACATAGAGCAAATTATCAGCTCGAACCACAATTCCCTGAAGTAGAAGAGGGATACTCCTTACGTCTACCTAATTAGTCTGGTGGTGTAGGAATTAATCCGACACAATCAGTTTCACTTGTTTCATTTGAATACGAATTCAATGCGGGAACTCGCCCGGCCGCTTGCGGCTGAATCCTCTGCCCCACCGGAAATGAAGCAAGGCATGCTTGAAGCCCTCTTCAAATCGATGCCTGCAGCCACCTGGATCGTTGATCTGTCAGGTCGCTACAGCTACGTCACGGACACGTACGCCAAACTGGTGGGACGTACTGCGGACGAGTGTATCGGGCGGTCAGTCGACGAGGTGATGCCCCCTGCCCTCGCCCGACTGTATGCATTGCGACATAAGCAGTTGCTTGAAAATCGCGCGCCAAAACGATTTGAACAGATATGGCCAGTGCGGGGCGAGCCACGGTGGTTTGAAATCCACATGAATTGCCTGCTTGACGAGACGGGCGAACCCATGGGCGTTGCCGGCTACGCACAAGACGTGACGCAGCATATGGAGCAACAGGAATCCGCGCGCCGCGTTCAGGAAGGGCTGGAAAAGCGTGTCGCCCAGCGCACGCAGCAATTAAGCGTCACGAATGAAGAACTGGAAGCCTTTTCCTATTCGGTGTCCCACGACCTGCGAGCGCCCCTGAGCAATATCGGCGGGTTTCTTGGCCTGCTGCAAGAAAACTTCGCCGACCAGCTGGGACCGACCGGAAGTGAATATGTGCAGCAGATCGCGTCCAACGCAGAAAGAATGAATGGCCTGATTGGCGACCTGCTGCAACTGGCTCGCGTCAACCAGGGCGGGCTGCTTCGGGCGCAGGTGGACCTGACGCAAATGGTCGAGGAAATACTGAGCGGACTTGCCGCGCAGGACCCAGGCCGCCAGGTCAAGATCGTTTTGCCAAATCCGACCTATGCGGACTGCGATCCTGGTCTGATGCGCGCGGCGCTGGTGAATCTTCTCAGCAACGCCTGGAAATTCACGGGTCGGGTCGACCATCCCAGAATCCAGTTCGGCTGTTTCGTTCGCGGGACCTTTCCGGTGTATTTCGTCCGCGACAACGGTGCGGGTTTCGACATGAAGCACGCTGACCGCATGTTCGGTGCCTTCCAGCGCTTCCATCGCGAAGCGGAATTTCCGGGTACGGGCATTGGCCTGGCGACTGTGAAACGGGTCATTGGACGCCATGGCGGACAGGTCTGGGCTGAAAGCGCGCCTGGATTGGGCGCCACCTTCTATTTCACGCTCGATACGCCCGACTGACCGGCGACATTTCCCCTGATTGACGCGCTGCCGCCACGCAATGTGGCGCGCCTGACGACACGGTCGTCTTTTTTTGCGTGTGTATTCATCGCCTTGAAACCCGCGCCAGGCCGTGATCTGCACGAATTCAAAAAACTTTAGGGCTTTTTTATCAGTTTAAATTCGCTCGCCGCCTAAAGTTTCAAATCGCCCCCCCGTTAATTGCATCATCCAGGCCGCGACACTTCGCAGATCCGCTGGCCAAAAGGGCAAATCGTTAAGTGGGTGCTTCCACGCAACGGATGCATAAAGTGGGCACACACGCCCGAAACTGAAATATGACTAACCCCCAGGGAGATACGTCATGGCACAAGTCATCAATACCAACATCGCTTCGCTCAATGCTCAGCGCAATCTGAACTCGTCGCAATCGGCCACCACGACTTCGCTGCAACGCCTGTCGACCGGCCTGCGCATCAACAGCGCGAAAGACGACGCAGCCGGCCTGGCCATCTCCGAGCGTATGTCCACGCAGATCAAGGGTCTGAATCAAGCCGTTCGCAACTCGAACGACGGTATCTCGCTGGCCCAGACCGCTGAAGGCGCCCTGCAGCAGATCGGCACCAACCTGCAACGTATTCGTGAACTGTCGGTTCAGTCCGCCAACGCGACGAACTCGGCAGACGACCGCGCCGCACTGCAGAAGGAAGTTGCCCAGCTGTCCTCCGAAATCGGCCGCGTGGCCAAGGACACGTCGTTCAACGGCACGAGCCTGATTGACGGCAGCTTCACCAGCAAGGCCTTCCAGGTCGGCGCCAACCAGGGCCAGACCATCAGCATCAACGGTATCGCCAACGCCAATGTGAACGCACTGGGTTCGTGGACCAGCAAGGACACGACGGCTGCAGTGGGCGGCGTTGCACCGGTGGGTACGCCTACCGCTGCTGTCAGCGGCACCGCAACCCTGAGCGCAGCGGCACTGACCGCACCCGACGCCACGACGTTCGACTACGCTGCCAGCAAGATCACTGTCAACGGCACCGCCATCGACCTGGCCGCCGTGACTGCCGGCACCGACAACACCACCGCACGTACCGCGATGGTCGCTGAAATCAACACCAAGCTGGGTGCAGCCGGTATCCCCGGCCTGACCGCAGCCGTGACCGGTGGCGCAGGTGCTGAAGTCATCACCTTCTCCAACTCGGGCAAGAGCGAGTTCTCGATCACCGGTGACAACTTCGCCGGCACGCTGACCGTCAAGGCAGCCACGCCAGCCAAGAGCGATTTCGCAGCCATCGCTGGCGGCGGCATCACCATCAACGGCAAGAACATCGGCCCGATCGGCGCCACCAGCAACGCAGCGTCGCGTCTGAGCACCGTTGCCAGCGCCATCAACAACCTGTCGGCCGACACCAACGTGACGGCAACCGTCGACGCAGGTCGCCTGAAGCTGACGTCCACCAAGGGCGACGTGGTTGTGGGCGGTACCGCCACTGCCGCGGACATGCTCAAAGAAACCGGTCTGGTTGCAGGTACGTCTGCTGCCGGCGGCACGAACATCGCTGGTTCGACCTCCTTCGCCAAGGGCACGGCACAAGTCGGCTTCGCCAACCTCGACATCTCGACCGTCGACGGCGCCGACAACGCCATCCTGGCGATGGACGCCGCGCTCAAGAGCGTGAACGAGTCCCGCGCTGACCTGGGCGCGATCCAGAACCGCTTCAGCTCGGTGGTTTCGAGCCTGGAAACGACGTCCGAGAACTTGTCTGCTTCGCGCAGCCGGATCCAGGACACCGACTTTGCTGCAGAAACCGCGTCGCTGACCCGCGCGCAGATCCTGTCGCAGGCTGGTACCGCGATGCTGGCCCAGGCCAACTCGCTGCCGAACAACGTGCTGACGCTCCTGCGCGGATAAGTCACACAGCGTTCCTGGACCGGCGCATTCGACCGTTCCTGAAAACGATAACGGCCCGCATGGAAACATGCGGGCCGTTGTCGTTTTCAAGCCAAAGTACGAATTGAAGGTGCTCCTGACGAATTTTCCGCCAATTGCGTAGCGTGCATTCGCTGTCCTGGAGGTCCGCGCCAAACGTTGATCTCCGCGACGCCGTGAAAAATTTTCAAACACTGGCCTCGCGCCGTGTCCAAGTTTTCAAAGTGCCACCCGTTAATTCCTTTATCCAGGCCGCGCCGCGACATGCAGCGATGAGTCCTGGTGAACGAAACGGGCATATCGGTCCCGCAACTGAAATGTGACTCACCCCCAGGGAGATACGTCATGGCACAAGTCATCAATACCAACATCGCTTCGCTCAACGCTCAGCGCAATCTGAATTCGTCGCAATCGGCCACTACGACTTCGCTGCAACGCCTGTCGACTGGCCTGCGTATCAACAGTGCGAAAGACGACGCTGCCGGCCTGGCCATCTCCGAGCGCATGTCCACGCAGATACGAGGTCTGAACCAGGCCGTGCGTAATTCGAACGATGGCATCTCGCTGGCACAGACCGCTGAAGGCGCCCTGGCGCAGATTGGTACGAACCTGCAGCGTATTCGTGAGTTGTCGGTCCAGTCCGCCAACGCGACCAACTCGGCAGACGACCGCGCAGCGCTGCAAAAAGAGGTGTCACAGCTGTCGTCTGAAATCGGCCGCGTAGCCAAGGACACGTCGTTCAACGGCACGAGCCTGATCGACGGCAGCTTCACCAGCAAGGCCTTCCAGGTCGGCGCCAACCAAGGCCAGACCATCAGCATCAACGGTATCGCCAACGCCAATGTGAACGCACTGGGTTCGTGGACCAGCAAGGACACGTCGGCCATCGTGGCAGGCACAGCGGCAGCCGGTCAATCAGTCGCTGCGGTCAGCGGCAAGTCGGTGATTTCGGTTGGTGATATCACTGCGCCTACGGCAGGAACGGCGACGACACTGAACTACGCTGCCGGCACCGTTACGGTCAACGGCATGCAATTGGACGTCGCCGCTGTCAGTACCGCAAAGGCAGCGGCTACGCCTACCGCAACTGAAACGCAGTTGGCCAAGGGCACCCTGCTCACCAACATCGCCAAGGCGGTCAATGATGCCGGCATTCCAGGTCTGACCGTTAGCGCGTTGAAGGCCGACGGCACTGCGGCTACCGCACCAGCGGATATCGCGAGTCTGAGTTTCGCCAACACCGGCAAGACGGAATTCATGACGACGGGTTCGACCTTCGCCGGCACCACCGTCACCAAGCCGGCGACTCCCGCCTCGAAGAACTTCGCGGCTCTCGCTGCAGACACCTTCAAGGTGAACGGCGTCTCGATCGAAGCCATCGGTGCGACGACCAGCGAGTCAACCCGCCTGTCCGCCTTGGCAAACGCCATCAACAACAAGACCTCCGAAACGACTGTCACTGCGACGGTTGACAATGGTCGCCTGAAGCTGACTTCGGACAAGAAGGACGTCGAAATCACAGCAGGCGCCGCTGCGCTGCCAAAACTGCTCGACGGCACGACGAACTCGACTCTGGCTAACGAAACCGGCCTCACGATCGGCTCCAGCAAAACCCTGGCCGGCGCCACTGCTTTTGCCAAGGGTGCGCAGCAAACCGGCTTCGCCAACCTGGACATCTCGACCGTCGACGGCGCGGATAACGCCATCAAGGCCATGGACGCCGCGCTCAAGAGTGTGAACGAAGCCCGCGCTGACCTGGGCGCCATCCAGAACCGGTTCAGCTCGGTGGTTTCGAGCCTGGAAACGACGTCCGAGAACCTGTCTGCGTCGCGCAGCCGGATCCAGGACACCGACTTTGCTGCAGAAACCGCGTCGCTGACCCGCGCGCAGATCCTGTCGCAAGCGGGTACCGCGATGCTGGCCCAGGCCAACTCGCTGCCGAACAACGTGTTGACGCTGCTGCGTGGTTGATTCGGAACTGACCTGACCGGACCGGGCGTTCGACGGTCCGTTGCGAGGCTGGCACAACGGCCCACATGGCGACATGCGGGCCGTTGTGGTTACGTTGCAGCAGGTATCAGGACAACTAGGGACTTTTGTCAAAAGTCTTCGGCCGGCACGCGGCGCTCAAGATTTCCGATGGCGATCCGTTAATCAGTCATGGACGACGATGGGGCTATCTTGAACAGGCCCGACGCGACGACAACGCACCGGAGCAAACATGAGCATCAATCCTGTTGGATACCCTGTCGATAATCGTATAGCCGGCACCAGCCGGCCTGCCGCGGCGGACCCGGTTGTCATCCAGGCGGCCAACGCGGCGCCCGATCTGGGACTGCCAGTGACATCGCAGGTGCCTGACGTCGGGCAGTTGCAAGACGCGGTAGATACCTTCAATCAGTACATCCCGATGGCTGCGAACAATCTGTTGTTTTCGATCGACGAAGACAACGGCACCGTCGTGGTCAAGATCGTGGACACCACTACACAAGACGTGATCCGTCAGATCCCGTCGGTCGAAGCACTGGAACTCAGCCGGTCGCTCGACAAGCTCAAGGGGCTGCTGCTCCAGGGCAAGGCTTGAACGCAATCGACGGCAACCGAACCGCAAGGAATTCACCATGGCAACCGTAGGCGTCAATTTGGGGACCGGCTCTGGCCTGCCCCTCGAAACTCTCGTTACCAACCTGATGAACGCGGAGGCCGTTCCGCTCACCAAGCTGCAGGCGAAAGAGGCGGCGACCACCTCCAAGGTGTCCGCGCTCGGACAGCTCAGTGGATCGCTGACGTCGGTCCGTGAAGCCTTGCTCAAGCTGACCGACACCAACTTCAACAGCGGCACGGCGACCGTTTCCGAAAAGGACATCGCCACCGTCACGGCCACGAACAAGGCCGCCAAGGGTTCCGTATCACTCGAAGTCCTGCAACTGGCCCAACAGGAAAAAGCGGTCAGCGGCTCGCTGACATCGGCTGACGCCAAGGTGACGACGGGCCAATTGTCGTTCACGTTCGGCAAGGTCGCGAACGGCGCGTTCACCGCCGATGCCGACCTGCCCACCCAGACCGTCACCATCACCAGCGAGACCAATACCCTGTCAGGCGTGCGCGATGCGGTCAACAAGGCAGGCATCGGCATCACGGCCAGTCTGGTGAACGACGGGAATGGCTCCCGCCTGGTATTCAGCAGCAGCCGCACCGGCGCCGAAAAGTCTTTCCAGATCCAGGGTCTGCCAGACGGAACGACCCCGGCGGACGCGTCCTTGTCGATGTTCGACTACAACCCGAGCACGGCGCCTACCTATACGCAGGGTTCGGCCGCGACCGGGATGGCGCGGCTGCAGCCTGCCGGCGACGCCAAAATCCTTCTGGACGGTCTGGCCATCACCAAGCCAGACAACATCGTCAGTGATGCGATCGACGGACTGACCCTGACGTTGACCAAGACAGGCACCACCAAAGTGACGGTGTCGCAGGATCTGGCGAGCGTCAAGACATCGGTGCAAGGCTTGGTCACGGCGTACAACGCCTTTCTGAACACCTCCAAGCAACTGTCCGTCAACAACCCCAGCCCCACGAAGGGCACGACTTCATCATCCAACGGCCCGCTGGCCGGCGACAGCATCGTGCGCGATGTGACAGCCAAGCTGCGCGAGCAGCTTTTTGCGCCTGTCGCGGGGGCAACCGGTGCGTACACATCGTTCGGATCGCTTGGCGTGGCATTCCAGAAAGACGGCACGCTCAAGCTCGACGCCGCCATGTTCGACAAGGCCATGGCAGCCGACCCTGCGGGCGTGGCCAACCTGTTTGCCGATACCCCCAACGGAGCGGGGTCCGTCGGCCTGTCAAAACGGTTCGTTGACGCCATCAACACGATGGTCGACAAGACAGGATCCATTCAGACACGCGTGGACGGTCTCGGGGCCACGACCAAGATCCTTCAGGCTCAACAGAAATCACTCGAGGATCGCCTGGTGCAGATTGAAGCTGGCTATCGCACCCGTTTTGCCGCCCTGGACAAACTGGTCACGGGCATGCAGGGCACGCAGAACTTTCTGACCCAGCAGCTGGAATCCCTTGCATCCATGCGCAACGGCTGACATCCCAAACGCGGAAACGACAGGATTAATCCCCTCATTTCCACCTTTAGGATATTTGTGTCCAGCCGTTAATACCCTTGTAACGCGATGTGGTGCAAGGGTCGGCCCCTCCGACCTCGACGGGCATCCTCGCGCAGGAGATCACTTTGTCGGGATTCGCAAATTTTGGCGCGCGGGCGTACGCCAGCGTCGGGGTCGAAACCGGGGTATCGGTATCCACGCCACACGAACTGATTCTGATGCTTTACGACGGGGCACTTGAATCCCTGCGTCTGGCGATTGGTTGCATCACGGCGAACGATCCTATTGGTCGCGCCAAGGCCGTCTCGCGCGCGGCCCGCATCATCGATGAAGGCCTGCGCGCCAGCCTGGACCACAAGTCTGGCGGCGACATCGCCCTTCAACTGGATCGCCTGTACGACTACATGTGCCGACGCATTCTGCAGGGCAGCACCGACAACGATGCCGCTCCACTGGAAGAAATTGCGGAAATGATCGACGGCTTGCGCAGCAGCTGGCTGGCTATCGAACCTGGCGCCCACGCGGCAGCGTAAGGCATCAACTTGCGGACGGCGCGGCAGCGGTTCGCGCGTCGCTCCTTACGCGGATATACGTACGTTCTTTCTCGTAATGGCGGTCGTGGGTAGTCGTTGACATACTGCCGACCGCAGCCAATCGGTGCTGTCGTACCGGCGTTGTTTTCGAACTACCCGTTTCTTGCCCTTTTATCCCGGCTCGCGCTCAGCCACTACGGCACTCGCCCGCCTCTCTTGGTCCTTATCCAGGTCCTTTATGTCGCCCAATCTCGCAGTGCACGCCGCAGCGCCCAACACCCCGTCAAGGGGTTCCGAGACGACCCTCCAATCCGTTTACGAGGGATTTGCTGAAATCAGTTCCGCCATGCTGGACGCCGCCGAGCGCGGCGACTGGGACGCCGTGACGGCGGGCGAGCAGTCGTGCGGGCGCTTGATCGACTTTCTCAAGCACGCCAGTCTGGTCCCGATCGACGAGGCCGAACGGCTCGAATGCATGCGCCTGGTGCGCAAGGTGCTGGCGGACGACGCAGCCATTCGCGGACTGGCGCAGCCGCGTCTGGCAGAACTGGATAGAATCCTCAGACCGACACCTGGACGGATGCGCACGCATTCCTTCCGCTGACCGCTTTTCCCTTTTGTTGACAGGCTGCCGATGGCGCGACGTATCGCGAGAACCCCGTGGTAACTGACGCGCGCAATGCACGGCCGGTCAGTCCTGTCACGTCGGTCCAATCGTGGGAACGGTATCGCGAGGACGCCCGTGAGGCGATCCTGGCCAAGCTGGCCAGCGGCCCCGGCGGCAAAGGCAGCCCGGTTGATGTGTCATCGGGCCGGACACCTCCGCCCTCTCAACCAGCGGGGTTGGTGCGCGCGACGGTGCTACAGGCCAACAGCGAGTCCGAAGCACTGGTCGATATCGGCGGCAAGTCGTACCTGATCAATACGCGCCAGGCGCTCGCCGAGGGTGCAAACGTCATTTTGCGGCTGCTCGATTCCCGTGAGTTTGCCCAGGGTGGTCCGGCCACGACGCGGGTGCGTGCCGGCGCTCAGACTGCGGATGCCGCCGCAACCGGCGCTGCTGGCGATATCGCGGACGCGCCCGATATCGATCCGGTCACCGGTATTCGCCGGGTAGGTATCGCTCCCGTGGCGTTGCCGGCATTGGCCGAACTGAAGACGGCGTCGAGTGAGGTCAACGTCCAGTTGAGCGGATCGGCGCGTTTGCTGTCTGCCCTGGCCTCGTCTCCCGACAGTCCGCAACGCCTTGTGCCCTTGGCGCCCCTGGCGCTCGACGGGCAGACGGACACCACGGCGTCTGCGC
This sequence comes from Pigmentiphaga litoralis, assembly GCF_013408655.1. NCBI lineage: Bacteria > Pseudomonadati > Pseudomonadota > Betaproteobacteria > Burkholderiales > Alcaligenaceae > Pigmentiphaga > Pigmentiphaga litoralis. The sequence goes on along the minus strand of NZ_JACCBP010000003.1, from coordinate 449,407 downwards.
AAAAAATCCAGCACGCCGTCGAACATTCCGGACTGTTCTACGAATCCCATCTGCAGGAATGGCAGGAAGGCCGGCGGTCGCTGGATGCCTTGCGGGCCGAACCGCAGGCTGCGCTGTCGCCGGGCGTGCCCGCCAAGCCGGATGCCGCCGGAAAAACAACGGACATGGCGCCCCTGCCCTCCACGCCCGAACAAAGCGCCGCCAAGGGCCTGCAGGCCGCCTTGGGCGCGATTCCCGCCGATGTCCGGCCGATCGTCCAGGATCAGATTGCGCTGCTCGAAACCGGGCGCATGGGGCTGCTGGGTTCCTGGGAAGGACGACCGTTTTCCCTGGAAATCGAACCCGACGACAATGGGCCGCGGTCCGATGACATCCCGCTGTCCTGGCGGGTCAAGATCCAGATCGACGCGCCGAATCTGGGCAAGCTCGAGCTCGACGTGGCGCTGGCAGGCACGCAGGCGAATGTGACCGTCCGGCCCGATGGCAAGACCACCAAGGGCCAGGCACTGCGGGATCTGCAGGCGGCATTGACGTCGACGTCGGCCGAACTGCAAACGTCGTTGGACGCCCGCGGCTTGCAGATGACCGGCCTGAGTGTGGCGCCGGCGACACGATCAACGGCGGATCGGTCATGAGTGTTCCCCACGAAACCTCGCACGGCCTGGGTAACGGCCCGCCCCTTGAGGGCGACAACACGGCCGATCCGAAACGCCACCTGGCGGTCGCGCTGCGATATGAACGCGAACGCAAGACGCCGGTCGTGGTGGCCAAGGGCAGCGGGCTGGTGGCCGATGCCATCCTGAAGCAGGCTCGCGATGCCGGCGTATTCGTGCACAGCTCTCGCGAATTGATCGATCTGCTCATGAAAGTGGATCTGGACGCACGTATCCCTCCGTCCTTGTATGTGGCGGTGGCGGAAGTCCTGGCGTGGGTCTATCGGCAGGATGAGCGGGCGGGTGCGCGGGTGGCGGGTGACCTGCCAGTGGGGAGTCCGGTGGCCGGCCTGGGAAATCCGGTGGCCGGCACGGGCAGCCCCGGCAGGGGCAGCGCAGGCACGGGCAGCGCAGTCAGTGCGCCAGGCGTGAACCCGACGGGGGCATCGGCGAATCGCCGCTGACTATTCCCGTTCCAGGCGTCCCATTGCCACGAACCCGGGCAAGGCCTCGATCTGTCGCAGCCACGCGACAACGGCGGGATAGCCCTCCAGCATCACGCCGCCCTCGGGCGCATGGGCCACGTAGGTATATAACGCGATGTCGGCGATGCTGACGCTGTCGCCTGCGAGATACGGCCACGCGCTTAATTGCGTTTCCAGCACCGCCAGCAATCCGTGGGCGGCATCGATCGCGGCGGTCGGGTCCTGATCGAGCTTATAGACCCGGATCCGCCTGGCGAGTGCCGGCCCCGACACCAGTGGACCCGCTGCCACGGACAGCCAGCGCTGGATGCGGCTCCGGGTGATGGCGTCGCCCGGATACCACGGCGTTCCCGGCACATAACGGCTGGCCAGGTACACCAGGATCGCGTTGGAGTCGGTCAGGACCACCCCGTCGTCAATCAGTACCGGCACCTGCCCGAAGGGATTCAGGGCAAGGAAGTCGGGCTGCCGATGTTCGCGTTTGAACAGATCGATGTCGACGGAGCGACAAGGAATATCCAGCAGCGACAGGAATAACTGGACGCGGTGCGAGTGCCCGGACAGCCGATAGCGGTACAGCGTGACGCCACCCACACAGTCGTGTGGGGACGGAGCAACAGCCGTCGCTGCCAGGGAAGTCATATCAGCAGGAATACACAGAGAGAAGAGCCCGAGGATGTGAGACGGCAGCAACACCAGCCTGCCGTGGCGCCGTGACCACGCTTACACCGGCATGTTCATGACGTCGGTATACGCCTGCACCACCTTGTTGCGAGCCTGGGTCAGCATCTGGAACGACAGGCTCGCCTTGTTCATGGCGATCATCGTCTGCTCGAGGCCCACTTCCGGGTCGCCCATCTGGTAGCCCCGTTGCAACACTTTGGATTGGTTCTGTGCGGAATTCACCGACTGGATCGCACTGGACAGGATGTTGGAGAAGCTGGGCGCGGGACCTTCCGCTGCGCCGCCGCCAATCAGTGCTTCGGGGCGTCCGAGCATCTGCGCGGCCCGCGCCATGCCGGTGGACGCGCCTTCCGATGCGGCCAGCGTGGAAGACAAGACGTTCTGGATGCGGTCCATGGTGGAAGCCCGGCGATGAAAAGATGGGGCAATGATATAGGGCACCCCTGGCGCAAGAGCAGGAGAAGTGGGGGGTAATCCTGCGTCTATTCGACACTTGCTTGTGACATTTTGCATCATGTAATGCATGTATTCAGGAATGGGTCAGTGCCCGTGCCTGGCGCCATCCGGCACAGGCATTCCACGCATCCGCACGAGTACCCAGGCATTTCCGCATCAGTCATGGCAGACGCTCTCGATCCCTCTCTCAACGCGCCTTCGCCGGCACGGACGAACCCATTCCAGGAGGCTCTGGGCCGCCTGTCGAATCGCAACCGGCTGGCACTGCTGATCGGGATCCCGTTGCTGATCGCGATCGTTGCCGCGACTTTGCTGTGGACGCGTGAACCCGCCTACCGCGTGCTGTTCAGCGGTCTGTCCGACCAGGACGGCGGCGCCATCCTGACGGCGCTGCAGGCCCAGAAGATCCCGTACAAGATGACCGACAACGGCAGCGCCATCATGGTGCCGCCGGAACGCGTGCATGAAATTCGTCTTGGCCTGGCGTCGCAAGGACTGCCGCGCGCCGGCAACGTCGGTTTCGAATTGATGGACAACAGCCGGATGGGGCTGACGCAGTTCCAGGAACAGGTGAACTACCAGCGCGCGCTGGAAGGCGAGCTGTCGCGATCGATCCAGAGCCTGGGATCGGTCAAGTCGGCGCGGGTGCATCTGGCGATTCCGAAGCCCAGCATCTTCATCCGTGAACAGAACCGTCCGACGGCGTCCGTGCTCGTGCAGATGTATCCGGGCCGCCTGCTCGAACGTGCCCAGGTGGCCGGCATCGTGCACCTGGTGGCCTCGTCGGTCCCGGAAATGGCGACCAGTGCCGTCAGCGTGGTGGATCAGACAGGCGCCCTGCTGTCGTCGGGCGAAATGACGGGGTCGGGCCTGGATTCCAGCCAGATGGAATACCTGCGTGCGATGGAGCAGCAATACACCCGCCGCATCGCCGACCTGCTGACGCCGATTGTTGGCGGGCAGAACGTGCGCGCCCAGGTCGCCATCGACCTCGACTTCAGCCGTGCCGAACAGACCGACGAAATCTACAAGCCCAATACCGATGCGACGCAGGCAGCCATCCGCAGCCGGCAGTCTTCCGAATCGCATGATCCGGTGCCGGTCGCGAACGGCGGTGTACCGGGTTCGCTGTCCAATACGCCGCCAGGCGTTGCCACGGCGCCGATCACGGGCAACGCCGCCACCAACCCGACCGCGACGCCCGCACGTCCCAATGCGCCGGTGCCGGAAAGCGTCAAGCGCGCCGACACCACCAACTACGAAGTCGACAAGACCGTGCGCTATGTGCGGGAGCCGGTTGGCCGCGTGCGTCGCATCTCGACCGCCGTCGTGGTCAACCACCGTAGCAGCACGGTCAATGGCGCCGTGGTGAACACGGCCCTGACGCCCGAAGAACTCGCCCAGATCAAGGCGCTGGTCAATGACGCGGTCGGCTTCAGTCCTGACCGGCGCGATTCGGTGTCGGTCATCAACATTCCGTTCAACGAGAACGCGCTGGAAAAGCCGGAAGAAGTGGCGTTCTGGCAGCAGTCCGAAGTGATCGGCCTGGCGCGCGAGATTGCCATCGGGCTGATCGTGGCGATCGCCGTGCTGTACCTGATTCTGGGTGTGATCCGGCCGGCCGTCCGCCAGATGACCGCGCCGCCCCCGCCGCCCGAACCCGTCGTTCCCAATTACGGTTTGAATCTGCCGCCGGAAGCCGGCGTGGCGGGCGAAGTCGAAGCAGCCGAAGATCCGCTTGAACGTGTGCGGCGCTTTGCCCGCGACAACCCGCAAGTGGTCGCCAATGTCATCCGCCAGTGGGTGAACGACCCGCAGTCGGCACCTTGATGCCAGCTGCCCCGATGACATCCGCCATGACGTCACCCGTCACAACCGCACCCGCCACGACGACATCAGCCACCGTGCTCACGCCGGCCGATCTGATTTGTCGAATTCTTTCCATGCGAGCCCCATCATCGCCATGCTGACCCCCTCCTCCAGTGTCGATCAAGGTGTGACCGACGGCGCCATCCTGCTGCTCTCGCTGGGCGAAGAGGAAGCCGCGGCCGTGCTGAAGTACCTTGCGCCGCGTGAGGTGCAGAAGCTCGGCACGGCCATGGCCGGCATGCAGGGCATTGCGCGCGAAGACATGGATTCGGTGCTGGCCCGTTTTGAAGAAGACATCAGCGACCACACCGGCATCGGCACGGATTCCGATGCCTACCTGCGCAACGTGCTGACACGCGCGCTGGGTACGGACAAGGCCGGTTTCCTGCTGGATCGCATTCTGCACACCGGCGATACGTCGGGCATCGAAAGCCTGAAGTGGATGGACCCGACCGGGGTGGCCGAACTGATCCGCCACGAACATCCGCAGATCATTGCGTCGATCCTGGTGCATCTGGAGCCTGACCAGTCGGCGGCGGTGCTGAACAACCTCACTGAACGGGTGCGGTCGGACGTGCTGCTTCGGATTGCAACGCTGGACGGCATTCAGCCGGCGGCCCTGCGCGAGCTGAACGACGTGCTGCTCAAGATGCTGTCGGGCAACGAACAGATCAAGCGCCGCAAGCTTGGCGGCATCAAGACCGCGGCTGACATCCTGAACTACGTCGGCACGACGAACGAAAATCAGATCATTGCGTCGGTGCGCTCGGTGGATACCGAACTTGCCCAGCGCATCATCGACGAGATGTTCACCTTCGACAATCTGCTCGAAGCCGACGATCGCGGCATGCAGATGCTGCTGCGCGAAGTCACGCCGGACGCGCTGGTCATGGCGCTCAAGGGCGCCAGCAACGAACTGCGCGACAAGATCTTCCGCTGCATGCCCACGCGCGCCGCGCAGCAATTGCGGGACGACCTGGAAACGCGCGGCCCTGCCCGCATTTCGGAAGTCGAAGCGCAGCAGAAGGAAATCCTCAAGGTGGCGCGCCGCCTGGCGGAGTCCGGCGACCTGGTCATCGATGGCGTAGGCGAGGAACAGTATGTCTGACCGGCTGCTGCATCGCGGGCGCATCCTGTCGGCCGACGAAGGCGAGGACCTGCCCGTCTGGAAATTGAAGGCCTTCCCGGCGGGTTCGGAGGGTCAGTATCGACGCCGTCCGCAAACCCTGGCCGAGAAGATCGCGGCCGAACAATTGGCGTCCAACTCTCTGGCGGCGCGGTCGCGTCCGGTCGAACCCTTGCGGCCCGTCGCCGCGGCGCCTGCGCCGGCCGCCAAGCCCAAACCCGCGGTCGACCCAGCCGAAGTCGAACGGATCCGGAAAGAAGCGTTCGACGAAGGCTACGCCGCGGGCTACGACAGTGGCGCGTCGGCCGCGCACGACGAAACCGAGCGGTTGCGCATCCTGGCGGACAGCGCGGGCGCCGTATTCGAAACGTTCGAGCACACGCTGGCCCCGGCCCTGCTGGAACTGACCATGGCAGTGGCGCGGCAGGTGGTGCGACGCGAACTGAGCACGGACAGCAACGTGGTGCTGTCCGTGGTGCGCGACGCCTTTGCGCAACTGACCGGCGGCGAAACGGGCAAGCAGCTGCTGCTCAATCCCAACGATATCCAGCTGGTCCGCGCGCACCTGGGCGAAGAACTGACGTTGGGTCAATGGAAGCTGGTCGAAGACAGCCGGATCGATCCAGGGGGTTGCCGTATTTCGACCCAGCAATCGGCAGTCGATGGCACGGTCGAAACGCGCTGGAAGCGTGTGGTCGCCACGCTGGGATCCCGCGCGCGCTGGGTGACCGACGCCGACGGAAAAGACGACGACGAGGATGCGGGCGATGCCTGACGCCGCCATTCGCCTTGGCCGTTTCCTGTCCGCCTGCCAGACGCGGGTGGAACGCGCGAGCCCGCTCGCCGTGCATGGACGGCTGACGCGGGTTGCCGGCCTGGTGATGGAAGCCGTCGGCCTGAAGCTGGCCGTCGGCAGCACCTGCCTGATTTACCAGAACGACGTGCTGGCGGCCGAGGCCGAAGTGGTGGGATTCAACGGCGAGCGGGTGTTTTTGATGCCGTCGACCGAAGTGCACGGCCTGACCGCAGGCGCCCTGGTGATGCCATTGGAAGTGGCGCGGCACGCCCCGGTGTACGCGGGGGAAGGCGAGCCGTTTCCGAACGACGACGACATGCCCGAAGAACGGACCAAGCACCTGCCCGTGGGCGAAGCGCTGCTGGGCCGGGTGGTCGATGGCGCCGGGCGTCCGCTGGACCGGCTGGGCCCGATCCAGTCGTCGCATCGCGCGCCGCTGGCGGCCCGATCGATCAACCCCATCGAGCGTCAGCCGATCGAACGGCCGCTGGATGTGGGCGTGCGCGCGATCAACGCGATGCTGACGGTGGGCCGCGGCCAGCGGATGGGCCTGTTTGCCGGGTCCGGTGTCGGCAAGAGCGTGCTGCTGGGCATGATGGCGCGGTTTACCGAAGCCGACGTGACGGTGGTGGGCCTGATCGGCGAACGGGGCCGCGAGGTCAAGGAATTCATCGACCACATTCTTGGCGCGGAAGGCCTGAAGCGGTCGGTAGTGGTGGCCGCGCCGGCCGATGCCGCGCCGCTGATGCGCCTGCAGGGCGCCGCCTACGCCACGGTGCTGGCCGAACACTTTCGCGACGAAGGCAAGAATGTCCTTCTGATCATGGATTCGCTGACCCGCTACGCAATGGCCCAGCGCGAGATCGCGCTGGCCATCGGCGAGCCGCCAGCCACCAAGGGCTATCCGCCGTCGGTGTTCGCCAAGCTGCCCGCGCTGGTGGAACGCGCCGGCAACGGCACCCACGGCAAGGGATCGATCACGGCGTTCTACACGGTGCTGACCGAGGGCGATGACCAGCAGGATCCGATCGCCGATTCGGCGCGCGCCATTCTGGACGGCCACATCGTGCTGGACCGCGCGCTGGCCGACACGGGCCACTACCCCGCCATCGATATCGAGCAGTCGATTTCGCGGGCCATGCACAACATCGTCGACGCGCGCCAGCAACAAGGCGCACGCACCATCAAGAAGTTGTTTTCGCGGTACCAGCGTTCGCGCGACCTGATCCAGGTGGGCGCCTACATCCCGGGCAGCGACCCGGAGCTAGACCGTGCGATCGCCGCGCACGGCACCATCAGTCAATTTTTGCAGCAAGGGATCCAGGCGCAAGCGCCCTACCCCGACAGCTGCGCGGAACTCGCCCTGATCGCCGACCAGTTCGGCGGCCAGGCCTGAGCCGGCTCACGCAAGAGAGGAATGCATCATGGCTTCCAGCGCCACCCTGCACACGTTGATCGAGCTCGCCGTCGAGCGCAAGAACAAGGCCGCCCAGGAATTTGCCCGAAGCGCCGCTGCGCACAAGCACGCGTGCGAACGGCAGGTCCTGATCGAAAGCTACCGCGCCGACTACGAGCTGCGGATGCGCACGCAAGCCGGCACGGGCATCGACGGCACGCGCGTCAGCAACTACTCCCGCTTCATCCAGCAGTTGTCGGAAGCGGTGGAGCAGCAGCGGCTGGAAGTGGACCGGTGCGCCCGCCTGTTGCAGCAGACGCGTAATGCTTTCTTCGAAGAAGAACGCAAGGTCAAGTCGTTCGAAATCCTGGCCAAGCGCGAGACGGATCGCAAGACCTCGTCCGAAGCGAAGAAGATCCAGAAGCAGATCGACGAGTTTGCCAGCCGCAAGGCCTACAGCACGGCCAGCGGGTTCTCGCTATGAGCGCCGCGTCCAACGCATCGGCGCCGGTGTCGGCCGGCAACGTGCTGTTTGCCGCGCCGCCGCCCCGGCATGCCCAGCCTGCCAAGGACGACAGCTTCAACGCGGCCATGAACCGGGCAGCCGAATCGCAGGCTGCGGCATCCCGTGCCGCGGCGCGCGCGCGTGACAACGCACCCAAGGACAGCAGCGCGGCCGCAGCCCAGGACGGCGCGCCGGCCGATATGGCCAATGCACCCGCCGGCCCGGGCGATGCCCAGTGGCTTGCGCAGTTTGCCGCGATGATGGGACATGCGCACCCGGGCTTTCCGGGAACCTTGCCGGCGCAGGCAGGGGCGGGTGCAGCGTCCGGTGAAGGAGTCAACGGCAGCGGCAACGGCAGCGCCAGCGTGCCCCTGCCGGGCCAGCCGGGTTTCGCCGCAACAGGGGCCGGCACGGCCACGGCAGGTCTGGACGGCAAACCGGTGGATCCGTCCGCCACGGCCGCCGACGGCGTGCTGTCGCTGGCGGGGCTGAATGGCCAGGCGCCCACGGACACGGAATTTTTGGATCGTCTGGCATCGATGGTGTCAGGGGGATCGGGACGGCGCGCCGATGGCGTGACCGGATCGTCCAAAGACGGCTGGGGCAATGTCGCCGACGCCGCCACCGACGCGGCCACGGGTCTCGTCAAGGGCGCGGCGGGCGCGCTGCTGCGCGGCGCCGACATCGTGCCAGGATTTGCCGCCGTGGCGGCAGCCGCCACGGCCGCTGCCAGCGTGGCCAATGCGGCGGCATCGGCTGTGTCGGCGGCCAGCGCGGCATTGGGGGGCGACGCCGCATCGGGTGGCGCGTCTGCCCTGCCCGGCGCAGCCGGCACCCCGGACGCCAGCGCAGCGGTGACCACCGCAGCGGTCGATGCGGCGGGAACTCCCGTGCCGGCGCATGGCGTCGGTGCGCACGCAACCCCTGCCAACAGCCGAGCCGACTCCCCGACCATTCCGGGCGCGCCCGCCTCGCTTCACGGTCAGGCACTGCAGGGCCGTCTGGACGAGGCCCTGCGCTGGATGACCGGCAACGGTCTGCAGAACGCCGAATTGCGCGTGACGCCGGATGCGCTGGGGCCGATCACCATCCATGTCCGCATGGATGGCGACACGGCTTCGGTTATGTTCGGCACCGCGCACGAGCAGACCCGCCAGGCCCTTGAAGCGTCCCTGGGCGGCTTGCGCGATGCGTTGGCCGCAGGCGGCATGACCTTGGGCGACACGTCTGTCGGAAGCGAACAACAACAGCGCCAGATGCTGGCGGATTTCGGCAACGGTGACCGTCGCCAGAACCGCGCCGACGCGGCGCCAGCCGAAGCGGTGTCAGCACTCGCTAGCGGCGCTGCAGCTGGCGTTGCTGGCGATACGACCACGCCGGCAGCACCTCGGCGCGGCAACGGTCTGTTGAACGTGTACGCCTGATCGGTCGTTCCACGAGATAACCGCGGGTTTCGTTCCCTGTTCCACGGATTGGCCCACCGGGGCCATCCCATAATCCAAGCTCGCACCTGCTTTCGGTGCGTCATTCCTACCCAGCGAGACGTTCCATGGCCGAGGCCACTGTTCCCCCCAAACGCCGCAAGACCCTGCTGCTAGTCATCGGCCTGGTCCTGCTTCTGGTCGCCATTGCGGCCGCCGCGGCATTCTTTCTGATCCGGAACAAGCAGCTCGAAGCCTACAGCTTTGGCGACGACACCGACGCGCAAGCGCAAGCCGCACAAGCCAAGAAGGCCCCCGAAAAGATCGACGCGTCCAAGCATGTGTTTGCCGCGCTCGAAATGTTCACGGCCAACCTGGCGGACCGCGATCGCGAACGTTTTGCACAGATCGCCGTCATGATCGAGGTCAAGGACGCCAAGGCCGAAACCGCGCTGAAAGCGGTCGTCCCGCCCATCCGCAGCGACATCCTGTTGATGCTCACCGCCAAGAACGCCGAAGACCTGTTGACGCTGGAAGGCAAGCGCAAGCTTGCGCAGCAGATCCTGGATATCGCGCGCGCGCGCATCGCCTCGGATTTCCGGGGCGAGGTGTATGCCGTGCACTTCTCCAGTTTCGTGATCCAGTAACGCCGGCGGCTTGCGTGCACCCTTCGACTCATTCCTTGCGTTCGGCATCGCGGAGCCCCAGCCATGGCGGGTGAATTTCTTTCACAAGACGAAGTCGATGCGCTATTGCGCGGCGTTACCGGCGAAAAAGAAGACAAGGCGACAGACGAAATCCCGGAAGACGGGATACGTCCGTACAACCTCGCCAAGCAGGAAAGGATCGTTCGCGGGCGCATGCCCTCGCTCGAGATCATCCATGACCGCTTTGGCCGCCTGCTGCGCACGGGGCTCTTCAACTTCATGCGCCGCAACCCCGAGGTCTCGGTGGGCCCGGTCAAGCTGGTCAAGTACAGCGAGTTCCTGCGCAACATCGTGGTGCCGACCAACCTGAACATCGTGTCGCTCAAGCCCTTGCGCGGCAATGCCCTGTTCGTGTTCGAACCGCGCCTGGTGTTCTCTGTGATCGACAACCTGTTCGGGGGCGATGGGCGCTATCACACTCGTGTCGAAGGCCGGGATTTCACGTTGACCGAACAGCGCATCATCCAGCGCATGCTGGGGGTGGTGCTCGACGAGTACGCCAAGGCGTGGGCAGCGGTCCACCCGATGCAGTTCGAATACCAGCGTGCCGAAATGCACACGCAGTTCGCCAACATCGCCACGCCATCCGAGATCGTCGTGTGCGCGACGTTTTCGATCGAGTTCGGATCGTCGGGCGGCGACCTGCACATCTGCTTCCCGTATGCGTCGGTCGAGCCGATCCGCGATGCGCTGTACAGCCCGGTCCAGGGCGATCAGATGGAACCCGACAAGCGCTGGCTGCGCATGCTGTCCAAGCAGATCCAGCTGGCGGATGTCGAGATGGTCGTGAACCTGACCGAGACGGACCTGCTGCTGCGCGACCTGCTGACCATGAAAGTTGGCGATGTCATCCCTGTCGACATCGCTCCCACCATTCCCGCCTACGTCGACGGCGTCCCCATTTTCGACTGCAAAGTCGGCGTGAGCAATGGGCAGTACGCGGTGCGTATCGGCAAGGTCCTGGCGACCTTGCAAGCGGACAACACCATTGGAGATGATCATGGCAACTGAAGAACCGGGCAGCGAATTGCCCGATGCCGAGTCGTCCGCCGACCTGGACTGGGCGGCCGCGATGGCCGAGCAGTCGCAGGCTGCGGCCGCCGCCCAGCCTGCACGCCTGGCCGACGAATTGTTCGAAGAGTTCGCCTCTGCGGCGCCGGCCAGTTCGCCCGCGCCCAACGACATCGAAATCATCATGGACATCCCGGTCACCCTGACCGTGGAACTGGGCCGCACCCGCATTCCGATCAAGCAGATCCTGCAACTGGCGCAAGGGTCGGTGGTGGAACTGGACGGACTGGCCGGCGAGCCGATGGACGTAATGGTGAACGGCTGCCTGATTGCCCAGGGTGAAGTCGTGGTGGTGAACGACAAGTTCGGCATTCGCCTGACCGACATCGTGACGCCGTCCGAGCGTCTGCGCCGTCTGAACCGGTAATCATGCTGCCAGGTCCTTCTTCTTTGCTGCAGACGGTGTTGGCGCTGGCCCTGGTGCTGGCGCTGATCCTGGCCTGCGCCTGGTGTTTCCGCCGCTTGCAGCGGCCGATGGGCGCATTTCAGGCGCCCATGCAGTTGCGTGGCCAGTTGATGGTCGGCCCGCGCGAACGGGTGGTGCTGATCGAGGTGGGCGACCAGTGGATCGTCGCGGGTGTGGCCGCGGGCAGCGTGCAGCCCCTGGCCGTCATGCCGCGCGGCGAAATCGCCACGCCGCCAGCGACCGGCGCCGGGTTTGGCGCAGGCAATGGCGCTGCCGTGCCGAATTTTGCGGCGCTGCTTGATCGCATGCGCAAGAAGTCATCATGAATGTTCGAAGCCGTGTGACGCGGGCACGATCCGGCGTCACCCCGGCGCTGGGCCTGGGCCTTGCGCTGATCTTGCTGCCTGCTGCTGCCGCATTCGCCCAGCAGGCAGGCATCCCCGCGCTGACCAGCAGCGCGGCGCCCGGCGGCGGTACGCAGTGGTCGCTGTCCTTGCAGACGCTGCTGGTGCTGTCGGCCCTGACCTTCCTGCCGGCCGTGCTGCTGATGATGACGGGCTTTACCCGCATCATCATCGTGCTGTCGCTGCTACGCAGTGCGCTGGGCCTGCAAGGCTCGCCGCCGAACCAGGTGCTAATCGGGCTGGCGCTGTTCATGACCTTTTTCATCATGACGCCCACGCTCGACAAGGTGTATGTCGACGCCTATCAGCCGTTCGAACGCGGCGAACTGGGATTTCCGGAAGCGTTGGACAAGGCGCAGGGTCCGCTCAAGGACTTCATGCTGAAGCAGACGCGCGAGTCCGACCTGGCGCTGTTCATCCGCTTGTCCAAGACCGAACCCGTGACCGAGGCGGCGCAGCTTCCGCTGCGGGTCGTGGTGCCCGCGTTCGTGACCAGCGAATTGAAGACTGCTTTCCAGATCGGTTTCATGGTGTTCCTGCCCTTCCTGGTGATCGACCTGGTGGTGTCGAGCGTCCTGATGTCCATGGGCATGATGATGCTGTCGCCGGTGCTGATTTCCTTGCCATTCAAGCTGATGCTGTTCGTGCTGGCCGACGGCTGGAATCTGCTGATCGGCAGCCTGGTGGCGAGCTTTGCCACGTAATGACCGCCCTACCCGCCTTCAAGTAACCCCCTCATGAACAATTCCGCCGGCGTCCTGACCCTTGCCCAGGACGCAATCATGGTTGCCCTGTATCTGTCCGCGCCCCTGCTGCTGGCGGCGCTGGTCGTGGGGCTGGTGATCAGCGTGCTGCAGGCCGCGACGCAGATCAATGAAATGACGCTGGCCTTCGTGCCCAAGCTGATCGCCATCTTCATGACGGCCGTCATTGCCGGACCGTGGATGATCACGATGATGACCGACTACATCAAGCGGCTGTTCGGCAACATTCCGTTCATGCTGGGCTAAGGCGGCGCGACGTGATCAGCTTTACCGATGCCGAGGTGCAGGCAGCGATTGCGTCGCTGCTGTGGCCTTTCATCCGTATCCTTGCGCTGATCCAGACGGCCCCGATCTTCGGCCACCGCGCCGTGCCGCAACGAGCCAAGATCGGCCTGTCGGCACTGATCACGATCCTGGTGGCGCCGCTGACGCAGGCACCGGTGGTGGACGCGTTTTCGGCAACGGGCCTGCTGCTGCTGTTCCAGCAGATCATTGTGGGTGTGTCGATGGGCTTTGGACTGCGCGCGATTTTTGGCGCATTCGAAATGGCGGGTGACCTGATCGGTCTGCAGATGGGTCTGGGTTTTGCGTCGTTCCTGGACCCCCAGCGCAACGCGCCGTCGCCGCTGCTCTCGACCTTCCTGATGATGTGCGCGATGCTGGTCTTCCTGTCGACCGACGGCCACCTGACCTTGCTGATGACGCTTGCCGACAGCTTTACCGTGCTGCCCATCGCCCCCTCGCCCCTGTCGGGCCTGGATTGGATGAAGCTGGCCGGGTTGGGAACGATCGTGTTTGCGGCCGGGGTCCAGATTGCGTTGCCGGTGCTGGCGGCCGTGCTGGCCTTGAACATCGCGCTGGGCTTTGTATCGCGCAGCGCGCCGCAGCTCAACATTTTTGCGCTGGGTTTTGCCATTACGCTGCTGGCGGGCATGTTGCTGCTGTGGCTGGCGCTGGGCCTGATGGCCGGGCCGATCGAGCGCATCGTAGGCATCCCGATCCCGTACTTCAAGACCGCGATCCGGCCCTGATCAGGCGGAAAGCCTGCACACCGCACGTGCCACGCTGCACGTAGCACGCCGCACGTCGAGGGCCGCACATGACGAGCCTTGAATAGCAGGCCGCACATAGCACCCTGCCCCCGCAGACCGGCCGACGGGCCGACCCACCGCACCGCCGACCTGGCCCCAGGCTGCCAACCCAAACTACCGACTCAGCCCCGCCGTCATACCGCCGCCCCGTTCCTTGCCATTCGGGTCAGATGCGTCCCGATCCGCGGGCCGGGAAACACCAGGCTGACGCGTGTGCCTTCAAACTCCGGACGGCTGCGCAGATCCCAATGGGCACCGTGCGACTGGGCAATTTCTTTCACGATCGCCAATCCCAATCCGGATCCCCCCGCCACCGACCCCTGTCCGCGATAGAAGGGATCGAACACGCGATCGCGTTCGCTGGCGCCAATGCCCGGGCCGTCGTCTTCCACGATCAGGCTGGGCGGTGCGTCCTGCACGCGCAGCACGATGTTGCCGGGGCCCTGGCGATAGCGGATGGCGTTGTCGATCAGGTTGCCCAACAACTGATCCAGCAGCACGGCGTCGCCATCGATCCAGATCGGTTCGTCGGGCGCGGCCAAGGCCAGTTCGACCTGCGCCTGCCGCGCGGCCGGGATCCAGCGGGCGCCGCATTCCTGCGCCAGTTCGACCAGGTCGATGCGGTTGAAGCTGTCTTGCGGACGCACGTTGGCGTCAATACGCGCCAGCACCAGCAGCTGTTCGCCCACCCGGATCATTCGGTCGGCCACGCCCTTGATACGTTCGGCGCGTTGGCGGATGTCGTCGGGCAAGGTGCGCGACAACATCAGTTCCGATTCCAGTTTCAGTCCGGCCAGGGGCGTGCGCAGTTGATGCGCCGCGTGGCCAATGAAGCGGCGTTGCGACGCGACGGCCTCGTCCAGCCGGGCCAGCAGCGAATTGGTCTTGGCGATCAGTGGCGTGATTTCGGTCGGCACGTCGTCCACGGCGATGGGCTGCAGATCGTCGATGCTGCGCGTTTCGATTTCGTCAGAAAGGCGGCTGACGGAATCAAGTCCGGACCGCACGCCGGTGACGATCACAAAACCGAGCAAGGCCACCAGCAGCAACTGCCCCGCCACCAGCACCGACAGCACTTCTTCGATGAAGCGGCTGCGCGTGTTCAGCGTTTCGGCCATCACCACGTCGATCGGCACGCCGTCGAGCTGGAAGCGCAACGTGGCGGCCCGCACCGGCAGGCCGTCGATGGTCGTGTCGTAGACGGTGGGCCGGGCGTTGTTGATCATTTCGACCGCGGACGTGACCGGCTCGTTGACGGCGATTTCCTCTTCCTGCCGCAGGGCTGCGCTGTCGGGCGGTGACGCCAGTTCCGGCCGCCCGCCCAGCACCACGCCATTCGCGAGCACCTTGAAGTACAGGCGTTCGTCGGGGTCGACATCCAGGAAGCGGGTCGAATTCCAGGTGATGTCGAGCTGCGGGCCTTGCGGCGTCATGGTGACCTGCCGGGCCAGCGCGCGCGCCGTGTCGACCAGCGCGCGGTCGTAGGACTGCGAACTGAGCTTGCGCGTGATGACGTAGGTGGCCACCGTATCCATCATCGCGAGCAGCAGCACGGCGGGCAGCAGACGCGCCAGCAAGTGCCAGGCAAGCGAGCGGCGGTGCAAGCCGGCGGCGCGCGGAGCGCCGGCCGACTTAGGCAGCAGGGGCATCGAGTTCCAGCAGATAGCCGAAGCCACGTACCGTCTGGATGTTGACGCCAGCGCCTTCCAGGCGCTTGCGCAGACGGTACACATAGACTTCGACCGCGTTCTCGCTGAAGTCGGCATCCCAGGCGGACAGGGAATTGACGATCTGGCGTTTGGTGACGACACGGCCAAGGCGCGTCATCAGCATTTCGAGCACCGACAGTTCGCGCACCGACAAGGCCACCCGTTCGCCATTGACACGCAGTTCGCGGCCGACGGTATCGAAGCTGAGCGAACCGGCTTCCATGATCGGGCTGACCTGCCCTGCACGGCGGCGGATCAGCGCGCGGACGCGGGCCGCCAGCTCGGGCAACTCGAACGGTTTGGTGACGTAGTCGTCGGCGCCGGCATCAAGTCCGGCCACGCGATCTTCCAGAGCGTCACGCGCCGTCAGGATGAGCACGGGCACGGAATTTTCGTTGGCGCGTAGCCGCCGCAGCACGGTCAGGCCGTCTTCGCCTGGCAGGTTCAGGTCGAGCAGTACCAGATCGTAGGTCTGGCTGCTGAGTGCGCCGGACGCCCGTTCGCCACTGGTGAGCAGGTCCACGGCATAGCCCTGGTCGCTCAGAAATTCGCTCAGTGCCCCACCCAGGGTCACGTCGTCTTCAATAACCAATACACGCATGTTGCTAGACGCCGGGAGGCCGCGCGTCCCATGGAGGAAAGACGCAAAGGGTAAACCCATGCGCTGACGAATGCCAGCGCCCGACCGGCTGTATTACGAAATGGCAATGATCCGGCACGACCACCGGGGTGCGCCCAGCCGCAAAAAAAAAACGGGACCGCAAGGCTGGCGCCCCACGATCCCGTTGTGTCTTTCCAGGCATGCACGGCAACGCCGCTGCGGTGCCTGGCCCGCCGTCACCTGACCGGCTTGGGTTCCGGCGTGCTGACGAAACCGATCCGCTTCATGCCTGCGCGCGAAGCGTCGGCCATGACCTGCGCCAGCACTTCATAACGCGTGGCCTTGTCGGCGCGCAGCTGCAATTCCGGCTGCGGTTCCTGTCTGGCGGCGACTTCAAAGCGCTCGGACAGCACGCCCATGTCGATCTTGCCGTCGTTCCAGAAAAGTTCGCCGTCGGCGTTGATGGCCAGGTCGATCGTGATCGGATCGACCTGCGACGGCGCCGACGTGGCCTGCGGGACATCGATGCGGACCGCGTGCGACAGCAGGGGCGCGGTGATGATGAAGATCACCAGCAGCACCAGCATCACGTCGATCAACGGCACCATGTTGATTTCGGACATCGGCGCGCCGTTGTTGCCGCCGCCATTGAAGCTGCCAAAAGCCATGGATGTCTCCGGTTTAGTTCTGGACCGGCGGCTTCGGGGTCTTCAACGAACGGATGTTGCCGTCGTTGACGACCTGCTGGCCGGTGGTCAGGAAGGCGAACAGATCATGTGCGAAGGCGTCGAGGCGAGCCAGCAGCACGCGGTTGCTGCGCACGAAGTAGTTGTAGGCAAGCACGGCGGGGATCGCGACGGCCAGGCCCAGGCCCGTCATGATCAGTGCTTCACCCACCGGGCCGGCGATGCGGTCGATGGTGGCGCCGCCGCCCTGCCCGATCGCGACCAGTGCGTGGTACACGCCCCAGACCGTGCCGAACAGCCCGACGAACGGCGCGGTCGAACCGACCGAGGCCAGGATCGACAGGCCGTTTTCCAGCTTGGCGGTTTCTTCGTCGATCACCTTGCGCATGGTGCGCGTGACGAAGTCGGTCTGGCTACCGGCTTCTTCCAGCTTGGACACGCCGTATTGCGCGTGGTGACGGCGGGCGTAAATGGCGTGACTGGTGAGGTGCGAGAACGGATCGTTCACGCCGTGCGTGGTGATCTCGCGATCAACCGCTTCGAGCGACGTGGCGTTCCAGAAGTGCTGGACGAATTTGTCGCTGGCGCGGCGGGTGCGCATGCCGGCAATCGCCTTGACGACGATCAGGTACCAGGTTGCCAGGGACATCAGCACCAGGATGATGAACAGGGCCTTCCCCAGACCGTCGGTCTGGGAAATGAAGTGCGCAAAGCCCAGGCTAGGGGTGTCGTTCATGTCAGTCCTTGACTTTGAAGTTGAACGGAATGTCGGCCAGCGCCGCGAACGCGACGCCGTTTTCGGTATACGGACGGAAGGCGGCCTGGCGAGCGGCATCGACAGCCGCTTCGTCGAGCCGTGAAAAACCGGAGGACTTCTGCACGGTGGCGCGGTCGACCCGGCCCCGCGGATTGATCAGCACCCGCACCACCACGATGCCCTCTTCGCGCATCCGCTGTGACACACGGGGATAGACCGGCGTGGGCGGCGCACCCGCGTAGTCGATCTGGCCGATCAGCCGCGGTTCGTTGGACACGGGCGCGGACGGCGACGCGGCGCGTTCGGCGGCATCGGGACGGCCGCTGGGTGCGGCTTGCGGCGTGGGCGCCGGTGCCGGCGGCGCGGCTTCGACCGGCGGCGCGGGCGGCGTCGAAATGGCGCTTTCCGACACGGGGGGCGGTTCGGGACGCGGCTCGGGCTTGGGCAGCGGCTTGGGCACGGGCTTCGGCGTCGGCTTGGGAACCGGTTTCGGCTTGGGCGGTTCGGGCTTGGGCTTGGGCGGCTCGGGCTTGACCTCCGGCACGGGGGCCGGCGGCGTGGGCGCGGGCGGCGCCTTGACGGCCTGGACGACCGGCGCCAGTTCGACGAAACGCACTTCGACCGTTTCGGTCGGCTTGACCGGCAGCGGGTCGGGACTATTCATGGCCAGCGCCCCGATGACAGCGGCGTGCAGCGCAAGCACAGTCAGGCCAGCGCCGGCACGAAGCCCCCCGGGGGCGGGCGAATTCCAGGTCAATGTGGCGCTCATTCGTGGGGTCGGCTCATTCTTGGATCGGCTTATCCGTAGGTCGGCACGTGGCTTTCCCGGGCGTGGCCCAGGGTTGCTCCGGATTGCCTGCGCAGCGCAAACCGGCACGCAGGCCTCGCCAGGAAGACCAAAAGAATATCACAAATGCGAACGATTCGCAGTTGCTGTCCGCATAAGGGGAAGTGCGAAGCATGCCAAGTCATCGCCAAGTCATCGCCGCGTCATGCAGTGATGCGTCGATCCGGACTCGCCAAAGAAAACGGCCGTCGCCGGCCGTTTCGTACCCATGACGGTAGTCACTGGCGCGCTGCGCTTACTCCGGCGTCAGGCCCGAGTCCTTCACCACTTTCGCCATCAACGTGCGATCCGCCAGGAACAACTTGTTGAAAGCGTCCGCCCCCATCGGGTCCGGCGTCACGCCCTGGCTGGCCAGGCGTTGCTTGATCACGTCGGACGCCAGCACCTTGGCGGTAGCCGCATTGATCTGGTCGACGATGGCCTTGGGGGTGCCAGCCGGGGCCAGCAGGCCGAACCACGATTCGAAGGCATAGGACGGCAGGCCGCCTTCGGCCACGGTGGGCACATCGGGCAACAGGGCCGATCGCTTCTTGGACGTGACGCCAATGATGCGCAGGCGGGCGTCCTGCACGTAGGCGCCAATGCCGGCGTTCGGCACGATCACGGCCTGCGTGCGGCCGGCGGCGACTTCGTTGGCGGCTTCCTGGGTCGACTTGTAGGGAACATGCAGCATGTCGGCGCCAGCCACGTTCAGGAAATAGGCCATGGCAAGGTGGGTCGAGCTGCCGATGCCGGCCGACCCGTAGTTCAGCTTGCCGGGGTTCTTCTTGGCATAGGCCACGAATTCAGCCACGTTCTTGGCCGGAACGCCGGCGCCGATCATCAACACATAGTTTTGCGTGCCGATATTGGCGACGGGCACAAAGTCCTTGACCGGGTCATACGACGGCTTGGCCGCCAGCGACGCGGTCACGAAGTGGCTGGATGCCGCCATCAGCAGGGTCTTGCCGTCGGGTTCTGCGCGGGCCACGTTGGTCGTGCCGATCGCGCCGCCCGCACCGGGCCGGCTTTCGATGATCATGGTGCGGCCCAAGGCCTCACCCAGTTCGGTATAGAAGGTGCGCGCCAGCAGTTCGCGCGCGCCGCCGGCCGCGAAGGGCACAACGATGCGCGACACCTGGCCGCCGATCTGGGCGCTGGCGGGCAGCACCAGCAAGGTCGCGGCAAGCGCGAGCACGGTACGGATAATACGTTTCATGAAGTCTCCTGGTTTTGAATAAGGGGAACAGCCCGTCGCCGCGGGCTAGGCGCCCAGAATGCGAGTGGTGTCGTCGAACAGTTCTTCCACCGACATGCGGCGGGGAATCAGGCGCTGCTGGAAGCTGTACTCGAGCAGCATGTCCAAGGACTTGCGATTGGCGTCCAGGCCGAAGGGCGTCAGGTCCCGACCGCCGGGCCGCTGGTCGTCAGCCAGGCGTTTGCTCTCGCGCAGCAGGCGATAGACTTCACGCACCACTTCTGGCCGGCTCGCGGCCAGGTCGGCATCGATGGCGACCATGTGATTGATCGGGATGGCGCCGGTGCGCTCGCTCCAGGCCTGGGCTTCGCCATACGGATCGGGAACCACGGGCTGCAGCCGCGCATCATCCGGCATGCCGGATCCAATAATGGCCGCGTCCAGCTCGCCCGCGAACAGCATGTCGACCAGCACCTTGCCTTCGGCCGCACGTTCCAGGGTCGACGGGTCGTCGAACTCGGCCACATGGGCGCCTTCAAAGGTCACCCACTGGATGGCATCCAGGTCCACGCCGTAATCGTTCTGCAGAAAGCCGCGGATCCACGCCACGGTGGTCTGCGAATGGGCGCGGATGCCGATCCGCTTGCCCGCCAGCTTGTCCAGCGTGACCGGGCCGCGTTCCGCGTTGTAGACCAGGCATTGATGCTGCGTGCGGCCGGCGCCGATCACGGCGGGCATCAGCACCAGCGGCCGGCCGTAGGCACGCGCCTGAAAGAACGTGACCAACGCCAGTTCGGCGACCTGGAATTCGCGGGTGCGCACGACGCGCGGAAAGGCGCGGTTCGACACCTTGACGTCGGCGATCTGCAGATCGATCAGGTCGGACGTGATCGCGCCGCTGCGAATGCCCTGCGTGCCGGCATAGTTGCCCAGCAGAGTGGGCAGCGAAAGCTTGCTCGTGGATGGAGTATTGATGGATGCGGTGTTCATGGATGCGGTGTTCATGCGGCCTTGCTCCCCGCATCGCCCAGTTCCGGATACAGGCGGATCGCCGTGCCCGAAAAAATCGCGGTCTGTTCGTCGGCCGTCAAGTCGCTGGCAGCGGCCTTGGCTTCGGCCACCAGATCCGCCAGGCTGCCTGCCGATGCCGGGAAATTCGAGCCCCACGCGATACGCGATGCGCCGAACGTGTCGACTGCCTTGCGCAGGAAAGCCTGGGGCGTGGACGCGCCTTCGGCCGACTCACGCACGTTGTGGGTCGTGTATTTGACGTACAGATTCGGGAAACGCGCCAGGGCGAACAGGGACTCGGCGGCAGCATAGGGCGCGCCGTCGTTCAAGGTCGGCCGGGCAAAGTGGTCCAGCACGATCCGCACCTTGGGAAACCGCGTCAGCAACGCTTCCAGCTGCGGCAGGCCCGGGGCACGCAACTGCACGGCCACCGGAATGTCGTGCGCTTCGGCATAGGCCCAGGCGTCGAAGCCGCGCGGATCATCCAGCCGGACGGATGCGGCCGTGGTGTGGCCGGCAATGAAGACGCGCATGCCGCTCAGGCCCTGGTCGCGCCAGTGCCTGATGGCCGCAACGCCATCGGCCGCCATCAGGTCGATCGAAAAGACACCGGCAAAGCGGTCCGGGTGCGCCGCCACGGCAGCCGCTACATAACTGTTGTCATGTCCGTAGCAGGTAGAGGCTTGGACCAGTGCCGATTTCGTCACGCCAGCCTCCTCCATGCAGGTCAGCATGCGTTCGAAGGTGACGGGCCGGTCGCGTGACCAGGCGGATTGTTCGCCGGTCAGCGGGGCCAGGGGATACCGCGCCGCGTCGTCGCTGATGACGTGGGGGTGAATGTCGATGAGGGCGGGGGAAGACGATGACACCATGACAGACCTGCCTGCAAAAGATGCGCAACAACGCGATGGCCGGATAGTGCGCCGCGATCCATAAGCAGACAATTGAGTATTTACGCGCGCGTCATAAGCAAACGCTAATATGTCGGCGTGATCGACTCGTCTTGGGTGACGCATGGCTCAACTTGACTGGTATATCCGCGCCAACCTGAAGCCCCGGCATCTGCAACTGCTGGTGGCGCTGGACGACCTGCGCAATCTGGGCAAGGTGGCGGCCAGCCTGAACATCAGCCAGCCAGCGGTGTCGCTGGCCTTGGGCGAACTGGAAAAGGGCCTGGGCATCCGCCTCTTCGACCGGACGGCGCGTGGCGTCAATCCCAACATCTATGGTGAATGCCTGATCCGTCAGGCGCGGGTGGTGCTGGGGAGTCTGGCCCAGGCGCGCGACGAGCTGCGGGCCCTGCTGTCGGGTGCGTCGGGCAAGACGACGCTGGGCGCCCTGCCCGCCATGGCGCCGGCCGTGGTGCCGAAGGCGCTGGCGCTGCTCAAGCAACGCACGCCGGGCACGACCGTGCTGGTTCACGAAGGGGCAATGGAAACGCTGCTGCCGGAGTTGCGCCGGGGCGCGATCGACCTGATCGTTGGACGGCTGCTGAGCCATCGGCAAAGTTCGGACGACCTGAGTGAAAAACCCCTGTTTGAAGGGTCGAGCACCGTCGTGGTAGGCGCCGCGCATCCACTGGCGCGCCGCAAGCGACTGCGGTGGAGCGACCTGTCGGCCTTTCCGTGGGTGCTGCCGCCGGTGGGGTCCCTGCCACGCGAACCGCTGGAAAGCGCATTGCAGCAGCATGGCGTGGCCATCCCGAGCAACACCATCGAGACCCTGTCGACGCATGTGATCCTGACCTACCTGCAGTCAAGCGATGCGCTGGGGATCCTGTCGAAGGTGGTGGCCGATCACTATCGCGATCTGGGCCTGCTGGCCGTGCTGCCGCTGGAGCTGCCCGATGTGCTGCGGCCGATCGGCCTGACCTGGCGGCGGGACGCGGCGCTGTCGCCGGCCACGATCCAGATGATGCAGGCGATCGAGGCGGTCAGCGCCGCAGCGCCGGGCGCGTTGCCCGGGCTGCAGGCTTGAACGTGCCTACGCCGCAGCCCGTGCTTCGCCGCGCGCCGCCGCGGCGATGTCAAACGCATGCAGGCGTTTGGCGTGGTCGTACATGTCGCAGGTAAAGATCATTTCGTCGGCCTGGGTCTTTTCCAGGATGGCGTTCAGGCGGGCCCGCACCGTATCCGGGCCGCCCACCACCGCCATGTCGAAGAAATTCTTGACCGCCTGCTGTTCCTGCGGCTGCCACAGGCCCGCCATGTTCGCGACCGGCGGCTTCATCCGCAGGCTTTCGCCGCGCATCAACGACAGCACGCGCTGATAGGCCGTGGTGGCGAGGAAGGTCGCCTCGGCATCGGTGTCGGCGGCCACCAGCGGTACGCCGATGGCGACATAGGGCTTGTCCAACACGGCGGACGGTCGGAAATTGTCGCGATACAGGCGGATCGCGTCGTGCAGGAAACGCGGCGCAAAGTGGGACGCAAAGGCGTACGGCAGCCCTTCGCGCGCGGCCAGCTGCGCGCTGAACAGGCTCGATCCCAGCAGCCAGATCGGCACATTGGTCCCGGACCCCGGCATGGCCAGCAGCCGCTGCCCGGGGTGGCGCGGACCCAGCAATTCCTGCAGCTCGGCCACTTGTTCCGGAAAGTCTTCGCCATTGCTGCCGCTGTCGCGGCGCAGTGCGCGCATCGTGTATTGGTCAGCGCCGGGCGCGCGGCCCAGGCCCAGGTCGATGCGGCCCGGATACAGGGTGGCCAGCGTGCCGAAGTTTTCGGCGACCACCAGCGGCGGATGATTGGGCAGCATCACGCCGCCCGAGCCGACCCGGATGCGGGTCGTGCCACCGGCGACATAACCGATCACGACCGACGTCGCGGCGCTGGCAATGCCATCCATATTGTGATGCTCGGCCAGCCAGAAGCGGGTGAAGTCCAGCGCTTCGACGTGCCGGGCCAGGCTGAGCGAGTTGTGCAGCGCGTCGGCAGGCGTGCCGTCGTCGCGGATCGGCGCAAGGTCGAGCACCGAAAAGGCGGTTTCTGCAAGGGTCTTCATCTTGGCTCCTGGTGGCGCCTGTGGCGCGGGGATGAAGGTATTTATACCATACGTTATAGAAATCAACGTCAGCGGGTCGATAGCTTGTGCCGATCGTCCAATACCGTTGGAGGAAGCGGTGCTGCGTCAGTTCCCGACCAGGCAGTCCCACGCCGTTATCGCGCTGTCGACGATGGCAAGCAGCCGCTCGCGGCTGGCGCCATCGCGCGCCTGGATCGACAGGCCTTGCAGCACCGTCGTATAGAACGCGGCCACCGCGACCGGGTCCGCCAGGGTCCCCAGTTCGCCGTCTTCGCGGGCCCGGCACAGCCGCGCTTCAAGGGTGCGGGCCACGTCCACCCGCAGGTCGTGCAAGGTGGTTTCGATGGCTTTGTTGGCGGGCGAAAAATTGAGCGTGCTCAGGTCGACCAGGCAGCCGGGCGGCTTGCCCGGGGTCGAATACCGCAGCGCGGCAGTGCGCAGCAGGCCGGCCATGGCGTCGCGCACGGGCGACGTTTCCAGCCCCTGCCACAAGGCTTCCGATTCCTGCGCGTGGTACAGCGCAAGCGCCGACCGGAACAGGGCTTCTTTCGAGCCGTAGGCCGCATAGACGCTGGGCGCGCAGATGCCCCCCATGGCGTCCTTGAGCGCGGTCATGGTCGCGCCTTCGTAGCCCATGTCCCAGAACACGTCGAGCGCGCGGCGCAAGGCGTCGTCGCGATCGAAACTGCAGGGGCGGCCTCGCTTAGCCATTCGGTAACCTCATAGACTGACAGCGGGCATTGTAGCCAGCGGCCCTGATGGACCGGCTATCCAGCGAGTTCAATAGCCGAGCTTGCGGGCGTTGCGTTCCAGCGCGGCGGACGCAGCATGGGCCAGCGTCTTCAGTTCGGCCGCATCGGGCGCCTGGCCGTCCAGCCACACAAAGTCGTACAGACGCTCGCCCGCTTCCAGTTCGATATTGAAGAGCTTGCTGACCTTCGCATCGTCGTCCACATCCACCTTGCACGCGAATCGCGGCTGGCCCAGGTGCACCAGGTATTCGAACTGGCTGTCGGTGCCTTCCCCGATGATCCAGCGGTCGGCGCGGATATCGCCGGCTTCGATCACGGCATCGGGAATCGGGGTGGTCGGGAAGTGGGGCAGTTTGGGCATACGTGCGTCTCCGGATGGCGGGCGATGAGGTTAACCGATGTCGGCCGGCTTGCGTCCGGAAACCACCACCGTCGTCAGGTCGCGTACCAGCCGCCCGGCCGCGCCCAGCCGGGCCGACACGTAATCGCTCAGGTCGTTTTCGATGGTGCGGTACAGCGCCGGCGGGACGTCTTCCCACAGGCGCAGCGACCGCGCATGGGCAACAGCCTGCGGGGCGGACAGCGATTCGGTCGACACCACCGCGTGGGACGACACATCAATGAACTGGTGGGCTTCCATCAGGGCGGCCGGATCGTAGCCGGTCTTGGGGCTGGCGACCGCCAGCGGCACGTGGCGCGCCACGATCCGCACGATGTCATCGGCAAAGGATCCGGCATCGCGCTTGTTGACGACAACCAGGTGGCCCCCAGGCCGCAGCACCCGCCGCAACTCGGCAATGGAGGCGGGGTCGGCAAACCAGTGGAACGCGCCAAAGGCGGTGATCGCGTCGAAGCTGCCATCGTCGAACGCCAGGCTGTCGGCGCGCATCAGCAGGAATTCCGGCGGCTGACCGTCGGCCACCAGACGGGCCTGCCGGATCATGTCGGTATCGCTGTCGGCCCCGATCACCTGCATGCCGCGCTCGGCCAGTTGCCGGGTGGCGATACCGGTGCCGCACCCGATGTCCAGCACGCGCGCATCCGGCTCCTGCCCGACGATCTGCACGACCCGCGCGATGACGGACACCGCATAGGCCTGACGGGTGTCATTGAACAGGGACGCGGACTGACCGAAGGTCATGCAGCCATTCCCGAAAAACCGGGGGAGTGATCAGGACCGACCAGCTTACAGGGTGATGTCCGTAGCGTCAGTCGTTTTTGCACACGGCCGGCGCACGCGCAGCGGCGCGTGGTGTACATTCCCGCGCTAGTCTGCACTGACAGGAGCCGCCCATGCGAATTACCCCCAGCGCGCGCCGGGCGTTGCCGCGACGCGCCTTGCGCCGCCATGCCGGCGGCGTGCTCGTCCCGCTGACCGCCCGCGTGCTTGTCGTGCTCACCGTTGCCGGCTGCGCGCCGCTGCCCCCGCCGTCCGCCCTGCCGGCTCCCGAAGCCGAACCGGTCGCCGCCCCCGTGGTGGTGGCCGCCCCGGCGCAGGCCGCGGCGCCTCCCCCTTATGTGGATGTCGTGCAGTGCGATGCGCGCGTCGATGCCGACCTGCTGTTCGGCCGCGGCCACGAACTCTTCCAGGAACGCATGCCGGCCAGCCTGTCCAAGGCATCGCGCTGCTTCACCCTGGCCGCCAGCAAGGGCGACGACCAGGCCTTGTGCTACCTGGCGGCACTGCACAGCGATCCGCGCGGCATCGACCCGGATCCGGTCAAGGCCGTGCGCTATCTGCGCCAGGGCTCCCTGACCGACAACGCCTGCGCCGAATTCGGGCTGGCCAATGCCTACATTACCGGCGCCGGGGTGTCCCGCAATACCCGTCAGGCCCAGACCTGGATGGTGCGGTCGGCGCAGCACGGCTACGCGGCCGCGCAATACATGCTGGGCACCCAGGCCGAGACGCGGCGCGATCCCGTGACCGCCTGGGCCTGGCTGGCGATCGCAACCGAATACGGCCACCCGCAAGCCGGCGTGCGGCAGCAGGCCGTGGACGGCGCCCTGACCGCACGCCAGCGCACCCAGGCCCAGGCCCGGGCCACGCAATTGCGGGCCACGCTGATGCCGATCGCCGAGGCGCGCGCGGCGCGCAACCGGCGGGAGGTGCTGGAGTTCGTGGGCTACGTGGATCGTTTCTTTCCGGAGTTGTATGCGGGGATGGGGGAGCGCCAGCGCTATGCCCGCACGGCGTCGTGGCTGGCGCGCGCCGGGAACCAGGGAATCGTGGCCGAGGCGGACGTGGCGGCGTACATCACCATCATCGGCTTCCTGGATGAAGATGCCGTGCGGGGCAACGGCCGCTATCCCGAGATCGACCGCATTCTGGGCAATATCGGCATGCCGATGAGCGACCGGCTCAAGCTGGCCGCGGAGCGGGCGCAGGCGCTGCAGGGGACGGCGCGGTAAGGCGGAGGGTGTCAGGCGGGGGGTGTCAGGCGGAGGGTGTCAGGCGGGGGCGCCGCGCCGGTTTACTTCTACGGTGATGTGCACGAGTTCTTCATGGATGCCGATAGCGCGGCGTATGACGTCGGGCGCCAGCGGCTGATCGGTCACGACCGCGACGATGCACGCGAATTTGCCCTTGCCGACTTGCCAGACATGCAGGTCCGTGATGTCGGCGGGCACCGGCAACGTGGCCACGGCTTCCCGGATTTCTTCGGCTACCGGTGCGTCGCCGTTGGCGTCGAGCAGCACGCTGCCCGACTGCCGCAACAGGCCCCATGCCCACACCGCGACCAGCACCGCGCCGGCGATGCCCATGAGCGGATCGAGCCAGACCGCGCCCCACCACTTGCCGCCGAACAGCGCGACGATGGCCAGGACGGAGGTGGCCGCGTCGGCGACGACGTGGAGGTAGGCGGCCCGAAGGTTCAGGTCGGTGTGCGCGTGGCCGTGGTCGTGGCCGTGGCTGTGGCCGTGGCCATGCCCATGCCCATGATCGTGCCCGTGCGCATCCTTCAGCAGCCAGGCGCACACCAGGTTCACCACCAGGCCCACTGCCCCCACCGCGATCGCGCGGTCGTAATCGATGTCCACCGGGGACAGCAGGCGCTCCACCGACTGCCACGCCATGTAGAAGGCCACGCCCATCAGCAGGACGGCGCTGGTGTAGCCGCCCAACACTTCCACCTTCCACGTGCCGAAGGTAAAGCGGCGGTCCTGCGCGTGCTTGCGGGCATAGGCGTACACCGCCACCGACAGGCCCAGCGCCAACGCATGCGAGCTCATGTGCCAGCCGTCGGCCAGCAGCGCCATGGATTGGTAGAGCCAGCCGGCGGTGATCTCGATCACCATCATGACCGCGGTAATGCCGGCGGCCCAGGCGGTGCGCGATTCAGCCAACGGGTTGCCTTCGTCGAAGACATGGCTGTGGCTGTACGAGGCGGTGTCAGAGGTGATGTCGGAGGCAGTGGAAGCAGGCGCTGATGCAGGGCCTGCGCAAGCCGTGTGTCCCGCTGGCCTGCCCGGAGCGGGGTCGGCAGCGTGAGGGTCAGACGAAGTGGGATGGGTCATGGCAGGGTCCGGTCGACGCGCGGCGCGCGATACACACGGCTCGCAATATACTGTACCCCAGTATAGTACGCAGACAGATGGGCGGCCGGATCGCGGTTTCGTTCGTCATGGCGTTGGATGCGGCACCAGCAACTGCCGACGTCTACCGTCTATTTATTTTCGCCCCGCGCTGCCCTGCCCCTGACGAGCCCGCCATGCCGCACACCATTCACGACAAGAAGAAACTGCTCGCCCGCGTGCGCCGCATCAAGGGGCAGGTGCAGTCGCTCGAAGCCGCGCTGGAAGACGAGAAGGAATGTGCCGCGGTGCTGCAGCAGATCGCGGCGGTGCGCGGGGCGGTCAGTGGTCTGATGGCGGAAGTGCTGGAGGGACACCTGCGCGAACATCTGGGCGCGGACGACGTGTCGCCGGCGCAGCGGCAGTCCGACCTGGAAGAGGTCGTCAGTGCACTGCGTTCCTATCTGAAGTAGCAGGCGCGGCTGCCACTATGTAGCAGCAGGAGGGCCTGCGACTATGAAGTAGCAGGCGCGCCTTCCGCTGTGAACTGGCAGGCGCGCCTGCTGCAAGCGCAGCCTGTACTTCAGGCTGCCGATGCCGTGGAGGACGCAGTCCTGCCGCGTTACCGCCCCAGGAACGCAATCACGACCACACAGGCGCCGATCAGCAGATTGATGCCGACCCATTTGCGGATCGATGCCATGGCCACGCCGCCGGCCTTCCAGTCGGACGCTTCCACGGCGCGGCGCAGGCGGCCGAACAGAGCGAAGCGGATGTGGCCGAAGATCAGCGCCATGATGATGCCGAAGGTGCCCATCAGGTTCCACGCCAGCGGCATGCGGAAACGCCCGCCGGTTTCGGCCACTTGCGCGGCCGCCAGTCCCACCATGCCCAGACCCGATGCCACGGCCAGCAGCACCGCGATACCCGCCAGCAGAAAGAAGCGCCGCAGCACGTCTTCCATCAGCCGCAGGCGGACGGCGGGTTCCAGCGTGGCCACGGCCGGGCGCAAGGCCAGGTGCGCGAAGGCCATGCCGCCCACCCACACGATGATGGACGCAACATGGATCAAGGTGAGCAGGTTGTAGAGCATGGACGCACCGGTCTGCGGCCCGCGCCCGCCGGCAGCCAGGCGCGGTGCGCGGCGATCCGGGTACCCCGACAGCCGGCAGGCCGGGCGGGGAGACGCTTCGTCAGAAGTGGGCACACTCTAGCATGGGGGGCCTTCCCCACCACGGGTCTACAATTCCTGCTTCTTTCCTGATTGCGCCTGCCCGGCGCCGCGCTGTCTGCATGCCTGAAGTCACCCTGGGGAAATCCCACGCGCGCCGCCTGCGCGAGATGTACCGCTCGGCGGGCTGGCCCTGCCAGGACATCGTCGAAATCGAATTGCTGGCCGCCGGCCTGCTCGAACGGGTCGTGAGCCGCGATGCCGCCGAAACGGTTCGCGTCACCGATGCCGGCATCGCCATGATCGCCGCGCAGGCCGTGCGCAATCGCAGCGCCATGTCGTCCCATGAAGCCCTGGTCGAACTGATCGCGCGCGACATGTTGCGCGCGGGCCGGATTGCCTGGCGCGGCATCAGCCTGCGCGCCCAGGTGCCGGGCGCGACGCCCGACGCGCCGCCGGTCTGGTGTATTGCCAAACCGGATGTCTTTTCGATCCGCAACACGACGGTCGAAACCTATGTCGAACCGGTGGTGCACGAGATCAAGGTGCGCCGTGCCGACCTTCTGGGCGACCTGAAGATTCCGGCCAAGCGGGGCGCCTATTGTGATCTGGGCGAGTGCTGGTATGTGCTGGGCAATGACGCCAAGGGCCGGCCGATCGGCGATCCGTCGGAGGTGCCGCCCGAGTGCGGCGTGATCCTGATGCAGGGCGAGCAGCCCATCGTGGCGCGCCGGGCGCCCAAGCCGAAACGGACCGCCCTGCCCTTTGGGGTGTGGATGTCGCTGGCCAAGGCCACGCCGGTGCGCGGGCTGGACGAAGGCGTTCAAGGACTGCTTGCGCCATTGGACGAGACGGTGGACCCGCAGCCGGTGGAACCGTTTCCCGACGCGACGCCCGCCAGTCCTGACCTGGCCGGCACCGGCGAAGCCGACGCGGGCGAAGGCAGCCCCTTGTCGGACGCGAACCCGCCCTGCCCCCCTTGCGCAGCGCTGTGATGTGCTGCGCCGCCCCAGGCAGCTTGGCGGCACGCTCATCCATTTGAAACGCTTTGAGAAAGCGGTAGAGGGAATGCGTCTTTCGGTCTATCGTCGGCGGCGGAACGGGTGGGCCGCGATTGCCAGCTGCGCGTTGCAATGCCGGTCACCCGATGACGTCAACCGCAGGCACTCTGCCTTTTCAGGAACGCACCATGGAACTCAAGACAGCCAAGGATTTCGATCAGGAACTGCTCATCCTGTTTGATGCCTATGTGCACGGCGCCATCGACCGCCGCGGATTTCTCAGCAAGGCGCAGAAGTTTGCGGTGGGCGGCATGACGGCCGGCATGCTGCTGACGGCCCTGAGCCCCAAGTTTGCCGAGGCCCAGCAGATCCGTCCGGACGACAATCGCATCCGCACGCAAAAAGTGGACTACCCGTCGCCCAATGGCACGGGCACCGTCAAGGCCTATGTGGCCTGGCCGGCGCAAGCCAGCGGCCCCTTGCCCGCCGTGCTGGTGATCCATGAGAACCGCGGCCTGAATCCCCATATCGAAGACATCGCGCGCCGCCTGGCGCTGGATGGCTACCTGGCGTTCGCGCCCGATGCCCTGACCACCCTGGGTGGCTATCCGGGCGACGAAGACAAGGCGCGCGAACTGTTCGCCAAGCTGGACCAGACCAAGGCCACCGAAGACTTCGTGGCGGCGGCCAACTTCCTGCGCAGCTACCAGAACACCAACGGCAAGGTCGGCGCGGTCGGCTTCTGCTACGGCGGTGGGATGGTGCAGACGCTGGCCACGCGCCTGCCGGACCTGAATGCCGCGGTGCCGTTCTACGGCAACGTGCCGGCTGCGGAAAACGCCGCCAAGGTCAAAGCGCCGCTACTGATGCATTTTGCCGCGGTCGACGAACGGATCAATGCGTCGTGGCCGACCTATGCGGCCGCGCTGGATGCGGCGGGTGTGAAGTACACCGCGTTCCAGTATCCGGGCACGCAGCACGGCTTCAACAACGACACGACGCCGCGTTTCGATGCTGACGCCGCCAAGCTGGCCTGGTCACGCACGGTTGCGTTCTTCGACGCGAATCTGAAGGGCTGAAGGTGCAGGGCTAACCCGACGGGCCAAGGCAGGACGTCGGGAAACACAAAAGCGCCAGTCCGCAACATCGGGACTGGCGCTTTTCTTTGGCCTGCCTTTACCAAGGCCTGCCTTTGCCTTGGCCTGCTTTCACCCAGGCCTGCCTTCACTTCATCAGCTGGCCAGGGCCTTCATTTCCGCATACAGATCGGCCTTGCCTTCGAAGCCGATGCCCGGCAGTTCCGGCAGCGTGACATAGCTGTCCACCACCTTCACGCCATCGGGGAAGCCGCCATACGGCTGGAACAGGTCCGGGTAGGACTCGTTGCCGCCCAGGCCCAGGCCGGCGGCAATCGCCAGCGACATCTGGTGCCCGCCGTGCGGCACGCAGCGCGACGGCGACCAGCCATGTTCCTTCAACATATCCAGGGTGCGGAGGTATTCGACCAGGCCATAGCTCAGGGCGCAATCGAACTGCAGGTAGTCGCGGTCCGGACGCATGCCGCCGTAGCGGATCAGGTTGCGGGCATCCTGCATCGAAAACAGGTTTTCCCCCGTCGCCATCGATCCGGCATAGTGCGGCGCCAGTTCGGCCTGCAGCGCGTAGTCCAGCGGATCGCCCGCTTCTTCGTACCAGAACAGGTCGTAGTCGGACAGCGCCTTGGCGTATTCCACGGCGGTCTTCAGGTCGAAACGGCCGTTGGCGTCCACCGCCAGCTTCTGGCCAGGGCCCAGCAGACGCAGCACGGCTTCGATGCGCTTGCGGTCTTCGGACAGCGACGCGCCGCCGATCTTTTTCTTGACCACCGAATAGCCGCGGTCCAGATAGCTGCGCATTTCGCGCTCCAGGCCTTCGATCCCCTGGCCGGGCCAGTAGTAGCCGCCGGCGGCGTACACGAACACCTTGCGGTTGGCTTCGCCGTTGCCGTAGCGTTCGGCCAGCAGCTGGTACAGCGGCTTGCCTTCGATCTTGGCGACCGCGTCCCAAATGGCCATGTCGATCGTGCCCACGGCAACCGACCGTTCACCATGGCCGCCCGGCTTTTCGTCGGTCATCATGGTGGCCCAGATCTTGTGCGGGTCCAGGTTGTCGCGTTCGTCGTCCAGCAGGCTGGCCGGGTCGGCTTCCAGGATGCGCGGCAGGAAACGTTCGCGCATCAGCGAACCCTGGCCGTAGCGGCCGTTGGAATTGAAGCCGTAGCCGATCACGGGCTTGCCATCGCGGATCACATCGGTGACCACGGCGACCAGGCTCAGGGTCATCTTCGAGAAGTTGATGTAGGCGTTCCGGATGTCCGATTTGATCGGCTTGGTGGCTTCGCGGATATCGACGATTTTCATTCTGGCGTCCTGCTGGAAAGAGCGCGCCGCAGGCAGATCGCGCGGCGGCGCTCGGTGTATAAGTACTGCGCCGGGTCGCATCGACACCGTCAGAAGCAGTGGACGCATCTTCGCGCGCCCCATGCGATGCGTCCAATGCCCGTTTTCTCTGCCTTTATGCCGTCAAAGCATCGATGATGAATTTCACGTGGTTGAACGATTTCCTGACGCTGGCGGCCAGCGGCAATTTCTCGCGGGCCGCGCGCGATTGCCACATGACGCAGCCCGCGTTCAGCCGCCGCATCCGCGCCCTGGAAACCTGGCTGGGCGTCGACCTGTTCGACCGCAGCACCCATCCGGTCACGCTGACCGATGCCGGCGAATGGTTTCGCGGCGTGGCCGAAGAAATCACCGCCCGTGTCGCCCGGGTGCCCGATGAAGCGCGCGCGGTGGCCGACGCCAGTTCGTCCACGCTGCGTTTTGTTGCAACGCACGCGCTGTCCCTGACCTTCCTGCCGACCTGGCTGCGCGGGCTGGAATCGCAGGCGCCCGTCGGCCCGATCCAGCTGGTGTCCGATGTCATGCCGCAGTGCGAGGCGCTCATGCTGCAGGGCCGCGCCCAGTTCATGCTGTGCCATGCCCACCCGCACTTACCGGTCCGGCTGCCCGATACCGATTTCACCAGCTGCGAGGTCGGCACCGACGTGCTGATCCCGGTCGTGGCCGCAACCAACCAGGGCAAGCCCCGCCATACCCTGTCGCGCCGCAGCCGCGCTCGCGTGCCGCTGCTGGCCTACACGCCGGAATCCGGCCTGGGCCGCATCGTGCGCGATCAACGGCAGTCCGCGCTCGACGCGGCCGGGGCCGATCCTGTGTTTACCGCGCATCTGGCCACCGTGCTCAAGTCGATGGCGCTGGATGGACGCGGGATTGCATGGCTGCCGCAAAGCCTGATGCAAGAAGAACTGGCGTCAGGCCGCCTGGTGGACGCGGGCGGCCCCGACTGGCATCTGCCCATCGCCATCCGCCTGTTCCGGCATCGTGCCGCTGGGGCCGCATCGGCCGAAGCCTTCTGGCGCGCGGTCGTGGCGCGCAGCGCATCGCGGTAGACGGACACCCCGCCTTTGCTGGGCAAATCGGCGTTTTTGGGTAAGCCACGTCCCCTGGCCAGGTCAACCCAACCGTAAGGCGACGTGACATAACGCAACACGGCGTGTATCTATTCATGACAGCAAAACCGCTCTGGCACAATGCGTGCAGGAGAGCGGCCGCTCTCCATTGCCTATTGGCGGCTGTCACGTATGCCCACGAAATACTCGTTTCACAACAACGATCCACAACCCGCTTCGACGCCGCGGCTGTCGACCGGCATCGCCGGACTTGATACCGTGCTGCGGGGCGGGCTGACGCCTAACCGCTTGTACCTGCTGGAAGGCACGCCAGGCACCGGCAAGACCACGGTGGCGCTGCAGTTTCTGCGGGCCGGCGTAGCGCGCGGCGACCGCTGCCTTTACATCACGTTGTCTGAAACGCAGCAGGAACTGGTGGCAGCGGCCGCGACCCACGATTGGTCGCTGGACGGCATTGATGTGTACGAGCTGGTGAACGAGGCAGGACTGGATCTGGATTCGGGGCAATCCGTTCTGCATCCGGCTGATATGGAACTGAACGAGACGACGCGCAACGTCATGGCGCGCGTCGAAGAACTGGGCCCTGCCCTGATCGTGTTCGACAGCCTGTCGGAGATGCGGCTGCTGGCGCAGAGTCCGCTGCGCTATCGCCGGCAGATCCTGGCGCTCAAGCATTTTTTTGCGAACCGGGAGTGCACGGTCCTGTTGCTGGACGACAAGACCTCCGAACCCGGCGACCTGCAGTTGCACAGCATTGCGCACGGCGTAATTAGCCTGGACCAGTACGTGCAGGAATTCGGACCGGAACGCCGGCGGGTGCGCGTCATCAAGATGCGGGGCATCCAGTTCGACGGGGGCTATCACGACATCCGGCTGGAACGGGGTGGCATGATCGTGTACCCCCGCCTGGTCGCGGCACAGCATCACAACAACTTCGTATCCGACCCGCTCTCTACGGGCGTGCCCGCGCTTGACGAACTGATCGGCGGCGGCCTCGTCCCTGGCACCAATACGCTGTTGAGCGGCCCGTCGGGGGCCGGCAAGACCACGACGGCCATCCGCTGCGTGATGACCGCGTTGCAGCGCGGCGAACGCGTGGTGTATTACCTGTTCGATGAAGGCGTCGGCACCTTGCTGACGCGGTCGAAGTTGCTGGGTATGGATCTGCAGCCCTATCTTGATAGCGGCGCGCTCGAGATACGGCAGGTCGATCCGGCCGAATTGTCGCCGGGGGAGTTCTCGTCGGCCGTGCGTCATGCGGTCGAATCCGATGGCGCCAGAATGCTGGTCATCGATAGCCTGAACGCCTACATCCAGGCCATGCCGGGTGAACGCTTCCTGATGCTGCACATGCATGAACTGCTGGCGTATCTGAACCAGCGCGGCGTGACGACGATCCTGATCCTGGGCCAGCATGGGTTCATTGGCGAGATCCGGTCCGACATCGACCTGAGCTACCTGAGCGACGCCGTGCTGCTGTTCCGGTTCTTTGAAGCGCAGGGCGAAATCCTGACAGCGATCTCGGCGCTCAAGAGCCGCACCAGCGCCCATGGCCGCATGATCCGTGAGTTCCGGGTCACGCCGGGCACCGGCATCCGCATCGGCGAAGCGCTGACCGATTTTGAAGGCGTGCTGTCGGGTGTGCCGACCTACCGGGGCTCGGTCGCCCTGCTCGATCCCGACATCTCTGACAACAATTGATGCACCAAGAAGAACTCGCGCTGATCCTGGCGCCACGCGGCCGCGATGCGGCCGTTGTTGCGCAGGTCGTGGAAAAGGTGCACGTCGGCACCAGGATCTGTGTCGACCTGGCCGAGCTGATGCGCGAATTGTCGGCCGGCGCGGGTTGCGCCCTGATCGCCGAAGAAGCGCTGACGCCGGAAGGCATCGCGGTGGTGTCCGGATGGCTGTCGCAGCAGCCGGCCTGGTCGGACTTTCCGTTCATCATCCTGTCGTCCGCCGACACCGCGCGCGCCCGCCGCAATACCGCTGGCGCGCTGGACCCGCTGGGCAACCTGCTGATCCTTGAACGGCCCCTGCATGCCGAAACCCTGTGCCACGCGGTGCTGTCCAGCCTGCGCGGCCGGCGCCGCCAGTATGTGGCGCGCGCCCAGCTGGTCGAACGGCAGGAAGCGGAACGCAACCTGCGGCTGGCGCTCAAGGCCGGCCGACTTGGCGCATGGCGGATCCGGATTTCCGACATGGCGCTGTTTGCGTCCGACGATTGCAAGGCCGACTTCGGCCGCCAGCCCCATGACGCGTTTTCGTACGACGAGCTGATTGCCGCGGTGCATGACCAGGCCCGCGCGTCCCTGGAAACGGCGGTGGAACAGGCCCGTGGCGAAAGCACCGATTTTGACTGCGCCTGCCTGATTTCCTGGCCTGACGGATCAGCACACTGGATCGAGATGCGCGGCCGCGCGGTGCTGGATGAACAGGGCCAAGTCGAAAGCATTGCCGGCGTAACGCAGGACGTGACCGAACGCCGGCTGGCCGAGCAGGCCCTGCAGACCAGCCGCGGCGAACTGCATGACCTGAACGAGTCGCTGGAGCGGCGGATCCTGGAGCGCACGCATGAACTGGCGCGCGCCAACGACCGCCTGACGACCGAAGTGGCGGAGCGCGAACGCAGCCAGTCCACGCTCGTGCAGCTGCAGAAGATGGAAGCGGTCGGCCAGCTGACGGGCGGGATCGCCCATGACTTCAACAACCTGCTCAATTCGATCGTTGGCAACGTCGACCTGATCCGCATCAAGGCGAAAGACGAGCAGGTGCTGCGCTACGCCGAAAACGCCAAACGGGCCGTGGCGCGCGGCGCCAAGCTGACCGCGCAGTTGCTGGCGTTTGCACGCGGGCAGAACCTGGACCTGCGGCCCACCGATGTGCCGGCCCTGATCGAAGGCATGAGCGATCTGATGACCACGGCATTGGGCTCGCGCATTCCGATGCGCACGCAGTTCGACCCGAACCTGCCCCTGGCCAAGGCCGACCAGAACCAGCTGGAACTGGCCATCCTGAACCTGGTGATCAATGCCCGGGACGCCATGCCGCAGGGCGGATCGCTCGAACTGCGCGCCGAAGCGCGGCTTGCCGAAAGCGGCGATCTGGCGCCCGGCCGCTATGTGGTGATCACCGTGCGCGACTCCGGCACCGGCATCCCGCCCGAACTGATCACCAAGGTGTTCGATCCCTTCTTTACGACCAAGCCGGTTGGCAAGGGCACGGGGCTGGGCCTGAGCCAGGTCTATGGCATCGCCCGACAATCCGGGGGCATCGCCCGGATTCTGAGCGAGCGCAACAAGGGCACGTCGGTCGAAATCTGGCTGCCCGATGCGGCCGCCGATGTGGCAACGACAGGCGACAACCGCGCCAACACGACGGGCTCGGCCCCCGCCGCCAAGGTGCTGGTGATCGATGACGACGCCGACGTGCGCGCGTTGATCGTGGAATCACTGCAGGTGCTGGGCTACGACGTGCTGCAAGCCGACTGCGGGCAGATCGGCCTGGACATGTTGCGGGCCGAAGTCCCCGATCTGCTGATGGTGGACTTTGCCATGCCCGGCATGAATGGCGCCGAGGTGATCGTGGAAGCCCGCAAGGATTACCCCGCCCTGCCCGTGGTGATGGCGACCGGCTATGCCGAACTGCCCATGCCGTCGGGGGCGATCGGCGCCCACCGGGTGTTGCAGAAGCCGTTCAGCCTGCAGCAACTGGGCGCGATCGTGGCGGACAGCCTGATGGCGCCACCGGCGTCGTAGGCCGCCCGGGCAGTGGCCGTGGCGCTTACTGGCCCGGCTTGCGGTAGCCGTTCGCGATCCAGGCTGTCGCGCTGGTCATGTTCAGCTTGAAGGTGGGCGACGTGCGGACGCTGGCCAGCGTTTCGCCGTATTCGTCCACGGCCGCCAGCGTCGCATAGGGGTCGTATTCGTCGGGCACGATGTCCAGCATCACGGTTACGCGGCCGGTGTCGGTGTTGACGGTGATCTGCTTGTGCATCTGCGCGTGCAGCTGCTGTTCATGACGGCGCAGCACTTCGGCCGCGGTCTTGACCAGCGTGTTGAAGGCCGACGTGTCCAGCGGCTTGGGGTTCTTCTTGTCGCGGCCCATGGTCCAGGGGCCGACCAGCGCCGGTTCGACTTCGCCGGACTTGGTCATCTCGACCGCCCAGCCATCATCGTCTTCGTTCTTGATGACGCGCGCCGTCCAGCCCACGTCGCGCCACAGGCGCGCTTCATGGATGGGCTCTTCGCCGCCAGCGCCATCGTCCTCGTCCAGATCGGGCGATTCGGGAATATCGGTCATGAACTGCTCACTTCGTCGTTGATTCTCGCAGCCCGCATTGTAAGTGCGCCCGCCAGGGAAGGCGGGCGCGGGCAGGACAGCTTTGTCTGGGGGGTCAGGAGGCGGTGGCGGGAGTGGCCGGAGTGGCCGGCGCCGCGGGCGCCGCAGGGGTCACCGGCGTAGCGGGTGCCGATGCGGCCGCTGCCGGTGCGGCCGCTGCGGGTGCCGCCGCTGCCGGTGCCGCCGTCGACGGCACGACGGTCCCGGGGGTCGCCCCCCGCGCCGCCGGCCTCACCACCACCGGCACCGGTTCGGGCTCGCCCTGGTGCCGCATCGATGCCGGCAGCACGCCGTTCAGGAAGTCCAGCCGCCATGCCAGGCCCAGCGCCACGATCAGCAGCAGCACGGCCGCGATCGTGTACGCCTTGCCGTGCTTGTCGGCAAACGGATCGTTGAACCGGTGCGCGGCGTTGCGCGGCACGTGCGCCGTCTGCGACAAGGACCCGCCCAGCTTCACGTTGATGCGCATGCGCCCGTTGATCGCCCAGCCACTGGCATCCAGGATGGGACCCAGGCTGCGCTGGCGCAGCTTGAGCCACGCGATCAGCACACTGGGGCCCGAGATCGCCACCAGAATGCCGATGACGGCAACGGGGATCCATCCCCCCAGGTCGACGAACTTGCCAAAGATGCCGACGGCCACCGCGCTGATGCTGCCCAGCGCCACCCCCAGCGCGGCCACCGTGCCGACATCCACCTTGGTGCCGAACCCCAGCGGCGCGGGCGGCGTCGCCGGCGTGGCCGCGGGCTTGGTCTTGTCGACCGTCGCCACGTCGGCGGCCAGTGCCCCCAGGTGCTTCTGCGCCGCCGCGTCACTGGCCGCGGCGCGTTTGGCCACCTGCTCTTCGATCATCCGCAGGAATTTCTTGTACGGCGAAAAGATGGCCTGGCCAATGCTGGTGGGATTCTCGATCAGCTTGGTGATCGTGGCGTCCCAATCCTTGCCATCGCGGTCATAGAAAATGCCGTTGCGGCCCACGAACAGAAAGTCCACATCGCCTGCCGTAAACGCGGCCACGATGGTCTTCTTCTGCCCCTGCCGGGTGCACGTGCAATAGGCCAGGCAGGCCTTGGCCAGCCCCGCCAGCTGCGCATGTTTGGCGGCATCGGCCACGTCCACCGTCAGCTCGCAGCTGCGCGCATCCAGGTACAGGGTTCCTGCCTGAAAGATCGCGCCCTTGCGGCGATAGAACTCGCTGAACGACACAAAGTTGTTCAGCAGATGCAGCAGGTCGCGCTTGAAGCGCAGCAGCTTTTCCAGGTCGGCGATGCGCGCATTGTGGGGTCCCATCCGCGCGTCTTCGTCGATCAAGGCCAGCACTGCCGCCTGGGCCTCCGCATCGATCCGCATGATGTCGGCCAGGCTAAGGGCATCCAGCCGTGTTTCGGGCCGGGTCGCGGTCCAGGTCACATAGGGTTCCAGCCGATCGACCAGCGTGCGCCAGGCGGTCTCGGTCAGGGCGTCCACCGTCTCGCCAAGAATGGGCCCGACCGCCTTGGACTTGAGCGCGCTCAATTTTGACGCCCAGGCAGGATTGATCTCGTTCGACAGCGGCAGCGGCCGGCCCGGATGCACGGGCGCCAGCGGCAGGTCCGCCACTTCTTGCGACGACAGCGACAGCGCCTGCGCGCCCAGGTGCTGATAGGTTTCGATCGACGGGTTCAACGCCTGCACGGCGCGGGCATCGTAGGTGGCCAGGCGGCAGCGTGTGAAGTAATCATCGATCTTGGCGCGCACCGCAGCGACCGCATCGGCCGCGGCCTTGGTGGCATCGCCCAGCGGCATGATGGTGCCATCGCCACTGACCGTGCCGTGCCAGGCCCGCAGCTTGTCGACCTGCGCAAAAAACGCGTCGGCCATGGCCTTGTCGACACCGATCACATCGCTGTAGTCCTTGACCCCGCCCTGTGTGTCCAGGATCTGCTGGATGGTCTTCTGCACGTCCGGATCGTCCGACGTCTTGACCGTGACGACCCCATCGCCATTGAACCGCATGGCGGCCAGCAGCTTGCTGCGGTCGGTCACATCGCCCAGGGTGATGCGCTCGCCGTCGGCCCGGCCCAGCAGGTCGGCGATACGATGCGCTTCTTCGGCCAGTTGCGGCCCGTTGGTGCCATCGTTCGCCAGCGCGTCGATCGGCAGGCTGTCGCCGCCTTCGGCCAGGATCTCGGGATCCTTGACCTGGGCCACGGCCCACTTGCACGCCGCCAGGATTTCCGGCGGGCGGATGCGGCCATCCTTGTCGGTATCGATCAGGTCCAGCGTGCGCGAATCGAATTCGATGCCGCGGGTCGGGCAGGCCAGCGCCACCCACAGTTTCTGGTCCAGTTCTTCAAGATGCGCGATATCGGCGCCCGACCGGATCAGCACCTGATCCACGCCGCCCGCCCGGAAAAATTGCCACGTATGTTTCATGCGTTCTGGGTTTCCTCCACCAAAGAAAAAGGGCTGCGTGGTGTGCGCAACCCTTGATCCTGCATCGTGATCGCCGCGGGTGTTCCGCGAGCCTTCCACTGTAAACCGAAACCGCCCCCGAAGACGTTGCCGAGTGCGTCAGGGCGTCGCAAGCCAGGGGCTGGAAAGGCCCGGCCTGCGCTGGCAAACGCTCAGGTTGCCTGCCCCTTCAGCCGCCACGCCACCGCCATGCCCGCCAGCAGCAACACGACGATCATGGCGACCACGCCCGGCCAGCCACTCCAGGTCCAGAACACCCCTCCGAGCGATCCCACCACGCTCGACCCCAGGTAATAGGTGAACAGGTACAAGGACGCGGCCTGCGCCCGGCCGACCGGGGCCTGCGCGCTGACCCAGGCGCTGGCCACCGCGTGCGTGCCGAAAAAGCCGATCGTGATCAGCGCGATCCCCAGCACCACCGCCCACACCGACCCCGCGCACGTCAGCAAGGCGCCGACCAGCATGACGGCGAAGGTGATGGGCAGCATGCGCGGACGGCCGATTCGCTGCGACACGGACCCCATGCAGGCCGAGCTGACCACGCCGCACAGGTACACACTGAACACCAGGCCGATTTGCGTGTGCGTCAGCGAAAACGGCGGCGCCGCCAGCTTGTAGCCCACATAGTTGTACAGCGTCACGAAGCTGCCCATCAGCAGGAAGCTGATCACGAACAGCCAGCGCAAGGTGGCGCTGCGCAGGTGGCCGGCATAGGTCTGGAACAGGGGCTTGAACCGCAGGGGCCGCGCCACGAAATGGCGCGACGCCGGCAGACAGCGCCACAGGATCGCGGCGCATGCCAGGCCCATCAGCCCCATGGACACCAGCGCCATGCGCCAGTCCGACAGATCGGTAATCACGCCGACCAACAACCGCCCGGCCATGCCGCCCAGGCCCGACCCCGCCACATACAAGCCCATGGCCAGGCCCAGCGAACGCGGATGCATTTCTTCGGCCACATAGGCCATGGCGACCGCCGGCAGGCCACTGAGCGCGATGCCCATCAGCGCGCGCGCCACCAGGAAGGATTCCCAATGATGCAGGGACGCGCTGACCAGGGTCAGCATCGACGACAGCAACAGGGATCCGACCATCATGGGCTTGCGGCCCCAGGTCTCGGACAGCGCGCCCGCGATCAGGATGGAGACAGCCAGGAAAGCCGTTGTCAGTGACAACGACAGGCTGGCCCCCGTGGCGCCGACATGAAACGTATCGGACAGCACCGGCATCAGCGGCTGCACGCAATACAGCAGCGCAAACGTGGCAAGTCCCGAAGCGAAGATGGCGCAGTTGGTGCGGACGAAGGCGGCCGTGCCGTGTTCGATTCTGGAGGCGGCCTGGTCGGCCGCAGCCCGGGAATCCATCGTGGCGGTGCCGGGCGATGCGGGTCCTGCGGCAGTCGTGCCCGGACTTGCCCCGCCTGCGGGTCCACTCATCATGGCTGCCCCGTTTCCCACCTGTTGCGCGTGCATTTCTGGCCCGTCCGGTTCTGCCGGCATACGTGATCGAGATCGATATCGTGCGCTTGCGCGCCATCTACGTCTAATATCGTTTCGTTCAAGATTGATACACGATAGGTATGATGGATCTGCGCCGCGTTCGCTATTTTGTTGTCCTGGCCGAGACCTTGCACTTCGGCCGCGCCGCCGTGCGGCTGAACATGTCGCAGCCGCCACTCAGCCACCAGATCCGCGTGCTGGAAGACGAACTGGGCGCGCGCCTGTTCGAGCGCAGCAACCGCCATGTGGACCTGACGCCCGCCGGCCAGGCCTTGTTGCCCGAAGCCCGCGCGCTGCTGGCGCAGGCCGACCGCGCGGCCAGCATCGTGGCCCGCGTGCAGCGGGGTGAAATCGGTGAACTGCGCGTCGGCTTTACCAGCGGCGCGGCGCTGACCCAGGTCATTCCGCAACTGATCCTGGCCTACCGGCAAAAGCTGCCCGGCGTCCACCTGCGGATTGAAGAACTGACCACGCAGGAACAGCTGACCGCCATGCTGGAACGCCGGCTGGACATCGCCTTCATCCGCGGCACGGAAGCGCCCGACCTGCCGGACTTTCTGCAGGCGACACGTCTGTTCCAGGATGCGCTGGTGGCCGCCCTGCCCCCGCAGCATCCGCGCGCCGACAGCCTGCGGCCGTTTTCCGTCAGTGCACTGAGCGATGAGGCCTTCGTGATGTATCCCAGCGACGGCGGCACTGGCGTCTATCTGCAGATCATGGCGCTATGCCAGCGGGCCGGCTTTGCGCCGCGCGTGGTGCAGGAAGCCCGCACCGCCGCGACGATTGTCGGGCTGGTGGCGTCGGGGCTGGGCATTGCACTGGTCCCCGAATCTTTCCGCAGCATCGAAGCCAGCGGGGTGACGTTCCGGCCCCTGCGCGAGCCGGAAGCCAAGTCGGCCATGTGGCTGATCTCGCGCACCGGCAAGGACGTGTCGATGCAGGAAAAGGCGTTCCACGACATCGCCGGGGTCGGACGACGCGGGAAGTGACCGCGCCGGCCTGCGGCCCAAACTCAGAACGCGTGGCGATACATCCCGCCATCAACCGGGATCACGGTGCCGTTCACATAGCTGGCCAGCGGCGATCCCAGAAAGATCGCCAGATTCGCCAGCTCTTCAGGCTCGCCAAAGCGGCCGGCCGGAATCTCTTCCTGCGCGAACGCCAGTTCGTCTTCCAGGGTCGGGTAGCGCTTCTTGATCTGCTCGCTGCGGATCCGGCCCGGCTGAATGCAATTGACCGTGACGCCATCCGCCGCCACCAGCCGCGACAGGCCCTTGGCCCAGATATGCACGGCGGCCTTCGCGCTGAACGCCGCGTTCAGGCCACGCGGTTCGGACGTTCCCGTAATGTTGATGATGCGGCCGTACTTGCGTTCGCGCATCTCGGGCACCACGGCATGCGTCAGCTCGCGCAGGCGAAAGAAGTTGAGCGTCATGCCTTCCATCCACTGCTCGCGCGTGGCGTCGAAATCGATGGGACGGCTGCCGCCTCCGGCGTTCATCAGGATGTCGATCGGCCCGAGCGCGGCGCGCGCATCCGCATGAATGCGATCGGCCGCGTCCTCGGCATACAGATCGGCTTCGATGATGTGCGGCGCCGGCCCGCCCGACGCCACGATGGCGGCAGCCACCTCGTCCAGCAGCGGCCGCCGGCGCGCGACCAGCGCCACCCGCGCACCTTGGGCACCCAGTCCCAATGCAATCGCGCGCCCGATACCCTGGCTCGCGCCCGTGACCAACGCCGTCTTTCCGGCCATGCCTACGTCCATGTCTTCTCCTTGGGGGAATGATCCTGCGTCTGCACCTGCCACCACGCGGGCAGCAGGCCGCGCACTTCGGGCCGGGCAAATCGATCGTCGATCAGATAGACCACGCCGGTGTCGGTCTGGGTGCGTATCACCCGGC
The DNA here is from genome assembly GCF_013408655.1 of Pigmentiphaga litoralis. Taxonomy (NCBI): domain Bacteria; kingdom Pseudomonadati; phylum Pseudomonadota; class Betaproteobacteria; order Burkholderiales; family Alcaligenaceae; genus Pigmentiphaga; species Pigmentiphaga litoralis. Next base: position 405,617 of record NZ_JACCBP010000003.1, on the reverse strand, counting down.
CCGCCGCCTGCACGACTTTCTGCATGCCCGGATACAGGTAGATGGTGTCATAGCCCGACTTGCCCAGTGCGTCCACCCGCGCCCGCATCTGCTGGTTCACGTCGTTGATCTGCGGCAGGCCCAGCGTGGCAATGAAGGCGCCGATCAGGCGGCTGCCGGGCAGGTCCACGCCTTCGGAAAACGAGCCGCCCAGCACCGCGAAACCGATGCCGCGCGAGTCGGGCGCAAAGCGCGCCAGAAAGCCGCTCTGCGCCGCTTCGTCCATGCCGCGCGATTGCGCCCACACCTCGATATCGGGGTGACGCGACTGGAACAGCGCCAGCACCTTCTGCAGGTAATCGAAGCTGCTGAAGAAGGCCAGGTAGTTGCCCGGGCGTTCGCGATACTGCCGCGCCATCAGGGTCACGATGGGATCAAGCGACCGGTCCCGGTGCTGATAGCGGGTCGAGATGTTGCCCACCACCTGCACCGACAGCTGCTCGGCCACGAAGGGCGACGCGACGTCGATCCACGGCGTGGCCTTGGGCAGGCCCAGCGTTTCCTGGTAGAAATGATGCGGGCTGAGCGTGGCCGAAAAAAGCGCGGTCGATCGCGCCGCCGCAAATCGCGGCGCAAGAAAACTGGCCGGCACCACATTGCGCAAATTCATGACCGACGTGGGCGCCTTGGGCCGGGCCGACGCCGGTTCGATCAGCGTGATGTCGAACAGCGAATGCGCGCCGAAACTGTCGGCGATCCGCTGAAAGCGCAGCGCATCGAAATAGAACTGCTGCAGGGCTTCGTCCACCCCCGCGGGCCGTTCGGTCAATTCTTCGCCCACCGCGGTCACGGCCTGCTGCAGGGCGATCAGCCACTTGGCGGGCACCGCTTCGTACGCGGTGTAGGTCTCGGTCTGTTCGCGGTTGACCTCGTTCCAGATGCGGTTCAGCTTTTCCAGCGGCTTCTTGAGCGTGGGGGGCGCATACAGACGGATGTCTTTCAGGCCCGCCTGCGACAGTTCCGCCGAATACATCTTGCGGCCGCGATCGACCAGGTTGTGCGCTTCATCGACCAGCACACTGACCTTCCATTGATTGGCCAGGGTCAGGCCGAACAGCATGGCGTTGCTGTCGTAGTAGTAGTTGTAATCGCCAATGATCACGTCGGCCCAGCGCGCCAGGTCCTGGCTCAGGTAGTAGGGACAGACCTCGTGCTGCAAGGCGATGTCGCGCAAGGATTCCCGATCCAGCCGCGCGATCGACACCGCGTCGGCGCGGGCATCGGCCACCCGGTCATAGAAGCCCTTGGCCAGCGGACAGGCTTCGCCATGGCAGGCCTTGTCCGGGTGCTCGCACGCCTTTTTGCGCGCAACCAGTTCCAGCACGCGCAAGGGCGGCGCATCGTCGCTGCGCGCAATCAGGTCCAGTGCGTCCAGCGCCATGCTGCGGCCGGACGTCTTGGCGGTCAGGAAGAACACCTTGTCGATGCCTTGCGACGGGCAGGCCTTGAGCAGCGGGAACAAGGTGCCGACGGTCTTGCCGATGCCGGTCGGCGCCTGCGCCATGACGGCGCACCCCTGGCTGGCCGACCGGTACACAGCCTCGGCCAACTGGCGCTGGCCCGGCCGGAAGTCGCCATACGGAAAGCCCAGCGCGCCGCAGGCCGCATCGCGGGCCTCCCGGTGCATCACTTCCTGTTCCGACCAGCCAATGAAACGTTCGCATTGCAGTTCGAAAAACGCCTTCAGGTCGTCCGCGCTGTGCGTCTCCACCAGCACGGTTTCTTCCTGCGTGCCGATGTCGAAGTACACCAGCGCGACGTCGATGGCATCCAGCCCGCGGTCCTGGCACAGCAGCCAGCCGTACACCTTGGCTTGCGCCCAGTGCAACGCGCGGTGATTGGCCGGCATGCGGTCCAGGTGCCCCCGAAAGGTCTTGACCTCTTCCAGCTGATTGGTCACCGGATCGTAGCCGTCGGCGCGGCCACGCACGCGCAGATGCTGGTAGCTGCCGGTCAGCGTGATCTCGGATTCATAGTGGTCTGGTCGCCGGGAAGCCACCAGGGTGTGCCCAGCCACGCCTTCCTGTGCGGATGGCGAGGGCGTGAAGCGTACGTCCAGATCCCCCGCCTTGGCGGTGAATTCGCACAGTGCGCGCACGGCAACGACATAATCCAAAACCGACCCTCGATACAGAAGCGCGCGCGGCAACAGCGCCGCGCGGCAGCGCCGATTGTACTGGATGGATGAACAGGTACCCGTCAGTCCTCGTCGGACTCTTTCCAGCGCTTGACGCGGTGGGTCTCGATGCCGAACAGATCGAGCGCGCGGCCCACGGTCTGGGTGACCATGTCGTCCAGCGTCTTGGGCCGGTGGTAGAACGCAGGCACCGGCGGCATGATGATGGCGCCGCTGCGGGTGGCCTGGTCCATGAGGGCGATGTGGCCGGCATGCAGCGGGGTTTCGCGCAGCATAAGGACAACGCGCCGGCGCTCTTTCAGACAGACGTCCGCCGCGCGCACGATCAGTTCGTCGGCATAGCAGTTGGCAATGCCGCTGAGCGTCTTGATCGAACATGGCGCGACCAGCATGCCTTCGGTCTTGAACGACCCGCTGGCGACCGATGCGCCGATGTCCTTGAAGCTGTGGACTTCATGCGCCAGGCTGCGCACGTATTCGGCCGTGTAGTCGGTTTCTTCGACGATGGTGCGGGCGGCCGACGGCGACATGATCAGGTGTGACTCGACCGTGCCCAGCGACTTGAGCATTTCGAGTGTGCGGATACCGTAGATCACGCCAGAGGCGCCGGTAATACCCACGATTAGGCGGTTCATCCAAAGCTCCGGGCAGGCTGACAGGTCAACCCCCGGAGTTGACCACAATGTGACGCGTCACGCGATGCTTCTGCGTCGGCTCATCGGGCGCGCTTCTTGCTGAACCATGGGCACTCTGTGCGCCGGTGTGTCGCCCCGCGCACGCGTTCCCCTCACGATCCACCAAGGATCGCCCCTATTTCAAGGACTCCCCCATGACCCTCGACCACCGCGCGGACGACGCCGTTGCCTTCGCCCACGATCCCGCTGGCGGCGCGCAGCCGGACACCCCGGCCGGCCAACACCAGGATGCCGCCGTATCGATGATGCCCGTGGCCTTCACGGTCAACGGCACGGCCTGCGAATTGAATCTGGATCCGCGCACTACGCTGCTCGAAGCGCTGCGCGATCACCTGTTCCTGACCGGGACCAAGAAGGGTTGCGACCACGGCCAGTGCGGCGCCTGTACGGTGCATGTGGAAGGCCGCCGGATCAACAGCTGCCTGAGCCTGGCCGCCGTGCATGACGGCGACACCATCACGACCATCGAAGGGCTCGGCACGCCCGACGCGCTGCATCCCATGCAGCAGGCTTTCGTCGACCACGACGGCTACCAGTGTGGCTACTGCACGTCGGGCCAGATCATGTCTGGCGTGGCGCTGATGAAAGAGCCCTGCGGCGCGGCCGATGCCGACGTCAAGGAAGCCATGAGCGGCAACATCTGCCGCTGCGGCGCCTACACCAATATCGTGGCGGCCATCCAGCACGTCCGCAAAGCCTGAGGAGCCGTCATGCATCCCTTCCAACTCAGCCGTGCAACTTCCGTCGACCAGGCGATTGCGTCGGGCGCCCGTTACCTGGCAGGCGGCACCACGCTGGTCGACCTGATGAAGCTCGACGTCGAAACGCCATCGCAATTGATCGACATCAACCGGTTGCCACTGGCAACGATCGTCGAAACCGCCGAAGGCGGTCTGCAGATCGGCGCCACCGTACGCAATAGCGACCTGGCGCATGACGAACGCATCAAGCGCGACTACGCCGTGCTGTCCGAAGCCCTGCTTGCCGGCGCGTCCGCGCAACTGCGCAACAAGGCCACGACCGCGGGCAACCTGCTGCAGCGCACGCGTTGCGTGTACTTCCGCGATCCGGTCATGGCCTGCAACAAGCGCGAGCCCGGCTCAGGCTGTTCGGCCATCGACGGCTATAACCGCAACCTGGCGATCCTGGGTACCAGCAACCACTGCATCGCGTCCAACCCGTCCGACATGAACGTGGCCCTGATGGCGCTCGACGCCGTCGTCCATATTCAAGGCCAGGGCGGGGAACGCGATGTGCCGCTGGATGACTTTTTTGTGTTGCCGGGGGACACGCCGCACATCGAACATGTGCTGCAGCCGGGCGAACTGATCACGCACGTGACCTTGCCCAAGCCCGTGGCGGGCGCGCGATCGCTCTACCTGAAGCTGCGGGATCGCGCGTCGTACGAATTTGCGTTGGCGTCGACCGCCATCGTGGTCAGCACCGACCAGGGCGCGATCAAGGACATCCGGATCGCCATGGGCGGCGTCGGCGCCATTCCGTGGCGGCTGCCCGAAGTCGAAGACTTCCTGGCCGGCAAGCCCGCGACGCTGGCCAGCTTCACGCAGGCCGCCGCGCTGGCCATGGAAGACGCACGCCCGCAAAGCGAGAACGGCTTCAAGGTCGAACTGGGCAAACGCTGCCTGATTAACGCACTTATTACCGCGACGCAGCCTGCCTGAACGGCGCGAGCAAGGACCTTCCATGACCACTGACACTTCCACCCGCACTCCCCTGATCGGCGCCGCGACGAGCCGCGTCGAAGGCCCGCTGAAAGTCAGCGGCGTTGCGCAGTACACATCCGATCATCACTTCGACGGCATGCTTGTCGGCGTGCCGGTCACGGCCACCATCGCCACCGGCCGGGTCCGCCAGATCGACAGCAGCGTCGCGCAGGCCATGCCCGGCGTGCACACCATCTTCACGACCGAGAACATCGGTGCGCTGTATCGCGTGTCGCCCGCCAGCGGCGCGTCGATCGACGAATACCGGCCGCCGCTGAGCGACGACAAGGTTACCTATTACGGGCAATACGTGGCCCTGGTCGTGGCCGACACGTTCGAAAACGCCACGGCCGCCGCGCGTGCCGTCAAGGTGAGCTACGACGAGGCGCAACCCGACGTCAGCCTGGAACTCACGCCCGATGACGAACCCAGCGTGGACACCGAACGCGGTGATCCGGAAGCTGCGTTCGCCAAGGGGGACGTGACGCTGGACGCGGTCTATACGACGCCGCCCGAGACCCACAACCCGATCGAACTGCACGCGTCGGTTGCCGTGTTCGATGGCACCCGCTACACGCTGTATGAAACCTCGCAGGCCATCATGAATCACCAGGCGGTGATGGTGCAGATGCTCGGCGTGAAGCCGGAAAACGTGCGCGTCGTGACCGAATACCTGGGCTCGGGCTTTGGCGGCAAGCTGTGGCCCTGGACCCACTCGGTGCTGGCCGCCGCCGCGGCGCGCCAGTTGCGCCGCCCGGTCAAGATCGAGATCACCCGCAAGATGATGTTCCAGACCGTGGGCCATCGGACGAACACGCAGCAGCGCATGCGCCTGTCCGCCACGAAAGACGGCAAGCTGACCTCTTTGCAGCAGGACTACGTGTTCCATGTCTCGCGCCTGGACAAGAGCAAGGAAAATTGCGGCGAGGCCACCGGCTATTTTTACAGCGTGCCCAACCTGCGCGCGACCGCGGCCTTTGCGCGCCGCGACATCGCACCGAACACGTCCATGCGCGGCCCGGGCGCGGTGCCCGGCCTGTATGCGCTGGAATCGGCCATGGACGAACTGGCGATCAAGCTCAATCTTGATCCCGTTCAATTTCGACTGATGAACGAACCCGAGATCGACGAAAGCCTGGGCGTTCCCTTCTCCACCCGCCATTACACGGACTGCCTGAACCACGGCGCAAAGACATTTGGCTGGCATGAACGCACGCCCGAGGTCGGTTCGATGCGTCGCGATGGCATGATCGTCGGCTGGGGGGTGGCGGGCGCATCGTGGATGGCCAAGCGGCTGGCAGCCGAAAGCACCGTGTCCTTCCTGGGCGATGGCCGCGTGCGCATCGCCTGCGGCACCCAGGACATCGGCACGGGCACCTACACCGTGCTGGCGCAGATGGTGGCCGACATGACAGGCATGGACATCGCCGCCATTCACGTGCAGATCGGCGACAGCGCCCTGCCTGCCGGCCCGATGTCGGGCGGATCCATGGCCACCGGTTCGCTGGTGCCGTCGGTGTCGAAAAGCGCCAAGGCCGCCATCGACAATCTGCTGGGCCTGGCCAGCAAGGGCGAACATTCGCCGTTGTCGGGCGTCGAGAAAGACGAACTGGCATTTACCGGCGGATGGGTGCATCGCAAGGACCAACCCGCCGACCAGGGCCTGCGTTTTGAAGACCTGCTGGCCAAGGAAAGCGTGGCCTTTGTGTCGGGTGACGGCAGCTCAGAGCCGAGCAGCAAGGACGAGGACGACGACAAACGGTCCATCCATTCCTACGGCGCACATTTTGTCGAAGTGACCTGGCAGCCCGAGATCGCGCGTCTGCGCGTGAACCGGGTGCTGACCGTGATCGATGCCGGCAAGATCATCAACCCGCGCACGGGCCGCAACCAGATCGAAGGCGCGGTGATCATGGGCGTGGGCATGGCGCTGTTCGAGCAGACCCATTACGACCGCCGCAATGGCGCGCCCATCAACAGCAATCTGGCCGACTACGTGATGACGACGCATGCCGATGCGCCAACCATCGACGTGGAATTCCTGGACTTTCCGGACCTGGCCTTGAACGAGATCGGCGCGCGGGGCATCGGCGAAATCGGTCTGGCGGGCTTCGCCGCCGCAGTGACGGCGGCGGTGTATCACGCGACCGGCGTGCGGGTGCGCGATCTGCCGGTCAAGATCGAAGACCTGCTGGCGTCCACCGTCACGACGTGATCCCGGGGCCATGACCGGCCTTGGCCGGGACCGCAGCACCGTTACTGCGGCCCCGGCGGCCAGGCTTCAGCAGTCGCTGCGTTTGGCCTTGGTGCACAGGCCCCGGCCACTGTCCGGCATGCAGTCGCGTTTGTCCTGGTGGCCCATGGGACAACGCGGCGCGGGCGTGACCGACGTGCGTTCGTCTATCGCGACACAGCTGGCAGCGCCGGCCACGACGCACAGCGCGCCGGCCATGCCGATAGTTGCTCTGGTCAACCATTCCCTCATCCTGCACCCCCTACAATCGATCCGGCAATCTAGCATGCGGCCTGTGCTGATCGATGACGACCGCCGCGGCTGATCGATGCAGCGGATCGATGCCCCACCTTACCTACAAGAGCAACCCATGCCCCTGGACTACCAAGCCATCCTCGACGAGATCAACGACGCCCTCCGCCCCGAACTGGGACAGGAAGGCAAGGTGGCGGACTACATTCCGGCCCTGGCCCGCGTGCCGGCGGACCGCTTCGGGATCGCGCTGCGCACCTGCGATGGATTCGAGGCAGCCAGCGGCGACAGCAACGAAGCCTTCTCCATCCAGAGTATTTCCAAGCTGTTTTCCCTGACCTTGGCCCTGCAACGGGTCGGCGACCAGGTGTGGGACCGCATCGGACGCGAACCGTCGGGCAACCCTTTCAATTCCCTGGTGCAGCTGGAACGCGAAGAAGGCGTGCCGCGCAACCCGTTCATCAACGCAGGCGCGATTGCGGTAGCGGACCGTCTGGTGTCCGCCACCAAGTCGCACGCCAAGACCGACATTGTCGAACTTATCTCCAGCCTGTGCGGCGACAAGGTCATGATCGACCAGGAAGTGGCCCAGTCCGAAGCCGCCAATGGCTACCGCAACGTGGCAGTCGCCAACTTCATGAAGAGCTTCGACAAGTTCGACAACAATGTTGCGCAGGTGCTGGATGTGTACTTCAACCAATGCGCGATCCAGATGTCTTGCGTCCAGCTTGCGCGGGCGGCCGGTTTCCTTTGCCGTGATGGCGGGCATCCCTACCGGGGCAAGTCGGTGGTCAGCGAACGGCAGGCCCGGCGGCTGAACGCACTGATGCTGACCTGCGGCACCTATGATTCGGCCGGGGAATTCGCGTTTCTGGTGGGGTTGCCGTGCAAAAGCGGCGTGGGGGGCGGCATCGTGGCCGTCGTGCCCGAAACGCTCAGCCTGTGCGTGTGGTCGCCGGCGATCGATGAAAGCGGCAATTCGCACCTGGGGCGCAAGGCGCTTGAAATGTTCGTGGCGCGCACCCGCCTGTCCATTTTCTAGACATTCCGGACAACAAGGAAAAGTCGCGATCGCCAGGTCGGGCAACCCGTTGGCGACGCGACTTTCCTGATGCCGCCATCAGGCGTGACGGCGCAAGTGCACCACGGCAGCTTTTTCTTCCACGGGGCGGGTCGGCACCGGCGCCAGCTTGGGCGCGGTCTGGCGCTTGGGCGTGCGTTTGGTCGTCGTGCTGCTGACCAGCTTGGGCACTTCCACGGGCTTGGACGCGGCCAGCACGTTCATGAACGTGTCGAACGCCGTCGCGCCACGCGCCGAGAAAATATTGCACTCGGCGTCCATGCATTCCGTCGCTTTCAACGTGGCGGCCAGGGTCTCGGCGTCACGAATGGCGTCGGACCACGTCGCGCGCACCAGCGGGCAATAGTGCAGGCGGCTGTCGATACCGCGCGCCGAACGGGCGCCCGCTTCAACCACGCCGCGATACCGTGCCTCGGGCAACTCGTGAACACGGGCTTTCAGGTAGTACTGCTCGATCTTCTGGACCGGGGTATCAATGGTGTCTTGCATGGCAGTTCTCTCCAGAGGGTGGCTCATGGGTGGACCCTCGCCAAAGACTCTCAGCAAGTTGCGTGCCGCAGGTGCCATCCTCGGGAGTAATCAGCCCTTCTTGCCTGCCGCCGAGCGCGCTGTATCGCCATCTGCCGACGTTGACCCGTCGGCGTCCGCCTCGACTTCCTGCGTCTGTTTCGTGGTGTCTTCGCCCGAAAACCCGCCGTAGCTGCTCTGGCCAGGATCGGCGCTGCGGCTCACGATCTGTTCGCCGTCTTTCGGCGGATGGACACCCTGGCCTTGCGAGCCCGAGCGGGCCAGCGTGTCGTCGGCGCTATCCTTGACGTCGTTGCGGGGGGTCGTGCCTTGCGATGCGTTATCGGTCATGGTGTCTCCTTGGACGGGGTGGAAGAATCGGAGGTCGGCGTCAGCGCAGGAAGTTGCGCTTCGTCTGGCGCCGTGGCGGCGCCTGCCGTTTCGGCCGGATCCAGCGCGCGATCCTTGGCCTGTTCCTGCCGCGGACGCAGGTATTCGTCGCCCTGCGTCACGACGTCGCGGACGCCGTCATCTTTAGTGCCAGGTTTGGCGGATGCTGCGGAATTCATGGGCGTGCTCCGTGACGTGATGGAAGAGCACGTTGCAAAGACCGTTCCCGGGGCGACTCATCCGGATCCGTGCCGCGCAGGAACGTCCTAGGTCCGCTCCAGCACCGTCAACGTGGGACGCGGCCCGTCCGCCTTGGCGCTGATGGGCGGGCGCGGCAGCCTGGCCACCCCCGGCTCGATCACGAAAGTCTGCTTGAGCGAATACCACGGTCCGGTCACATCGGCGGCCGGCGCAGTCCCTGCCGGATGGCGTTCATAGTGCCCGACAAGCGCTTCGGTCACCCCGAATTGCACATCGGTATCCAGATTGGGATCGTCGCTGGAATAGATCTGGGAAAACTGCGTCTTGTAGCCTTCCTTGAAAATCAGGAAATGCACATGGGCCGGCCGCATGTTGTGGCGGCCCTGGGCACGCAGCAGGTCACCCACCGGGCCCGTGACCGGGATCGGATATCCCGCCGGCTTGACGCTGCGAAAGGCGATGCGCCCATCGGTGTCGGTCACGAATTTGCCACGCAGGTTCATGTCGGCCTGCGCCGGATCCTGGTTTTCGTAGAAGCCTTCGTTCGAGCTGTGCCAGACATCCACCTCGGCCCCGGCCACCGGCTGGCCTGCCTGGTCCTTGACCCAGGCCTCCACAAAGATCGGGTCCCCCGGCGTCGGTGACCGCACGATGGATGCACCCGCCTCGGTCGGCGGGGACCCCATCCGCCAGAAGGGGCCAAGCAGGTTGGCGGTCGTGCCGCGCGGAACCTGGGGCGCAGGATCAGTGGGTCCATCCTCGGGGATTTCCGCGACCCCCTGCCCGCCATTGTTCAACAGGCAGATCAGCGACGACACGCCGAGTGACCCCGCCGCCAGCACCACTTCGTTATGCGATGGGGTCGTCGCCTGCCCCACCCTTGCGATCACCGCACAGACTTGCTGGAACTCTGCTTCGGTCAGCCGTGCTTCGCGGACAAACGCATGCAGATGCCTGACCGCGCTCTGCAGGATCTCCTTGAAGCGGGGGTCGGTGGCGCGATCCAATTCGGCCAGCACAGCCTGCGTGACGTCCTGCTCGTTCCTGATGATCATGTCGCGGTCTCCGGTGGGAAGGCGCCTGAACCGGCGCGTCCCGGTATCGTAGGCGCGCCGACACCCCCGCCTCAATCATCATGATCCCTAGCAAGCCTGCTGGATCGATGCGACGCGTATCGGCGCCACCTGGCGCCCTTCCCACACCACCCGGTTCCCGCCGTCCTGCTTGGCCCGGTAGAGCTGCACGTCGGCCAGGGCATACACCTCGTCGGCCGTCCGGTCAGGGGCGAACGGAGCCATGCCCACGCTCACGGTCACCTGGAACACTCCGCCGGCCGCTTCGAACGGCTCGGTGGCCACGGCGGTGCAGAACGCATCGGCGCTGGCCCTGACCTCGTCCAGCGTACCGGTCAGCAACATCGCCGAAAATTCCTCGCCGCCGATGCGCGCCAGCGGCGCGTTGGCGTGAAAATGCGCCTGCATGAGCCGGCTGACCCGCTGGATCACGGCGTCGCCAGCCGGATGCCCGAAGCGGTCATTGACCGTCTTGAAGCGATCGACATCCACCAGCACCAGCATGTGGGGCTGCCGACTCTCGGCCACGGCGCGCGCGCGATCGAAGAACGCGCGCCGGTTGAGGAGGCCGGTCAGCGGATCGGTCGTGCTCAACAGCGCCAGGTAGGTCTTCATTTCGTACAGCCGCAGATTGGCGCGGGCGTGCGTATAGATCACGTACCCCGCCAGCGGACCGGAGATCAGCGTGGTCTGGATGGCGGACCGGACGATCTGCCATGGCGCGAAGATCAGATTGGCGATCAGGTCAACGAGGTCGGCGATCACCACGATCCCCAGGGTGCCCAGCAGAGTGCGCAACCTGACCTGGCGCAGCGTCCGCACTTCGCCGCGAACCCGCCATCGTTCCTGATTTTCCTGGCCTTCCAGTCCGTGCAACATCCGACCATCCTGTAAAACTGAACCGCGCCGCGCCGTGCGTGCCGACTTATCCCCACGGAATGTGGACAAGCCATGGGATAGACGACGGATAAGCCTGTCAAACCCGCCTGGCGCCTGGGGATTCGGGCCCCTGCCTCAAATCGGGCAAAGGGCCGTGGCGAGACGAAAATGCCCGCTTTTGCCCACGGTTGGCCTTGATCGGGCGGACCGCCACGACTTTCCCGATCGGGGGTCAGGGTTATCCCCGAATTATGTGGACAAGCTTGGGGACAGCGGTCGAGCAAGTCGCCCGGAACCGCGTCATTGCTGGCGTATGACAGGATTGCCCGGGTTCAAGGCACCGTGCCCCGCCGCGCAGCAACGTGGCCACCTGCGCAACCGGGCGCGATGGAACACGCCACTTTCTCAACCATGCACGAAGGATAACGGCTGGAAGCGCCCGAAACTTGAGCGTTCCGCCGCACCCGGACAAAGTTATCCAGTGCCGGTGTGGACAAGCGTGGGGAAAGTGGCAGGACAACCCCGTCAAACCCGCATCAGCGCAGGGTTTTAGGGGTGTTGATCAAGAAACAGGCACCCGGCGGCGGCCGGACACCATCAAGGCGACGGCGATGGCGCACGCCACCGCGCCAACGATGAAGCTGGCCTGGTAGCCGTACAGCCCGATCACCAGTCCCACCACCGGACCGGTCAGGCCGGACGACACATCGACAAACGCCAGGAAGCTGCCCACTGCGACACCGCGCGCGTGCGCAGGCACCCGGGCCATGGCTTCGACCCCCATCGACGGAAACACCAGCGAAAATCCGATGCCGGTCAGGACGGTGCCCATAAAAGCCATCGTGGCGCTATCGGCCTGCCACAACAGCAACTGGCCGGCCATCTCGATCACCACCGACACCGCGCCCACGGTCATCCCGCCCATCTTGTCGGGCAGATGCGCCAGGAACAGGCGGACGGCCACGTAGCCGGCAGCAAAGCCGGCAATGGCAAAGCCCGCACCTGCCCAGTTGCGCGTGCTGTACATCAGGACCAGAAAGCTGGTGATGATGGCAAAGGGCATTGCTGCAAACGCCAGCGCCAGGCCATATCGCCAGATCAGTCCGATCACGCTGAAGAAAGACAGGCGGACCGCGCTGGCCGCGCGTGCCGCCAGCGGCACCATCCGCGTGGCGATCACCCAGCCCACCAGCGGCAGCGCAAAGGTGATGGCGGCAATGCCGGCAAAGCCCCACTGCTGCTGGACCGCCACACCGATCGGGGCGCCCACGCCCAGGGCAGCGAACATGGCGATGCCCTGCCACGCCATGACCATGCCCGTGCGTTGCGGGCCGACCCGGCCGATGCCCCAGGTCATGGTGCCGGTCAGGTACAGACTTTCGGCAGGGCCCATGATCAGACGGCCGACGATCAGCACCGCCAGGCTGGCTACCGGTGTGGGCATGAACGGCGACGCCAGGTAAAACAGCGCGGCGACCGAGGCCAGCGGCAGTCCCAGCCGCACCGACTTGCGAGGTCCGTGACGGTCGCAGTAGGCGCCGGCGACCTGGCGGGTCAGGATGGTCGCGAAGGCCTGGATACCGACCACCCAGCCCACCGTGACGGCGTTGAAGCCCAGCGTGCCATTCACGTACAGGGCCAGGGCCGGTAGCGGAATACCGATGGACAGAAAGCCGGCAAGAACGATCAGCACAAGCGGCGTCAGCTCGGCCGCGGGGGAACGAGGGGGTGGAGTCTGGGTCATGGGGCGTCACCCTGGCGCGCGGCGTGGCCGGCAGGGTCGTGGGGGTGGAAAGAATCGGGAACGAGGACGGCATGCGGACCAAGGCAGGTCCGGCAAAGGAACGCGGCGGGGCGCCGCGCGGCAAGCATCATCATGAGCAGTCGCATCCAAACGGGCAATGACGAACGCCATGCAGCGTGCATGACATGCGCAAGGCCTGACGAGATGCGTTGGCTGACGTTAACGCTTACGTAAAGAACCGGATTGCTGAAAGCACCGGTTCATTAGCTGGACCGGATTGTAGCGGTGCGCCAGCGTGGCGTTCAAGGAGAACGTCACGCTGGCGCACCTGCGCGTTGGCGGGCGCCAACGCGGTCCGCCGATCAGCGCGTGGCCGCCGGCTGCATCACCTTGGCCATCGAATCGGCCACCAGTTCCAGGTTGCCGTGGCTCAGTCCGGCCACGCACATGCGGCCCGACTTGATCAGGTACACGCCATATTCATCACGCAGCGTGTCGACCTGCGCCTGGCCCAGGCCCGTATAGCTGAACATGCCGCGCTGGGTCACGAAATATTCGACGTCCAGGTCCGGCAGGCGGGCTTTCAGGCCGCTGCGCAGCGCCGCGCGCATTTCGTGGATACGCTTGCGCATCTGCGTGACTTCGGCCGCCCACATGGCGCGCAGTTCCGGATCGCCCAGCACACCACTGACCACACGGCTGCCGAACAGCGGCGGGCTCGAGTAGTTCTTGCGCACCGTGGCTTGCAACTGGCCCAGCACCTGGCCGGCTTCGGCCGACGTATTGCACACCACCGACAGGCCGCCCACGCGCTCGCCGTACAGGGACATGTTCTTGGAGAACGAATTGCCCACCAGCATGGCCGCGCCCTGCGCCGCCATGTGCCGCACGACCCAGGCGTCTTCGTCCAGGCCGTCGCCAAAGCCTTGATAGGCCATGTCGAAGAACGGAATTACATTCCGGCGCAGCAGCACGTCGGCAATCGCGGTCCACTGCTCACGCGTGGGATCGATCCCGGTCGGGTTGTGGCAGCACGGCTGCAGCAGCACGATCGCGCGCGCCGGCAGCTGTTCCAGCGCCGCCATCATCTCGTCGAAACGGATGCCGTTGGTGGCCGGGTCGTAATACGGAAAGGTGTGCATCACCAGGCCAGCGCCGCCCAGGATGTTGTAGTGATTTTCCCAGGTCGGATCGCTGATCCACAGTTCGCTGTCGGGAAAGTAGGTCTTCAGGAAATCCGCGCCCACCTTCAGTGCACCCGATCCACCCAGGGTATGGATGGTGGCGACCCGCTGTTCCTTGACGGCCACGTGGTCGGCGCCGAACACCGTTTCGGCGATCAGGCGGCGATAGGTGTTGTCGCCTTCCATCGGCAGGTACACGTGCGGCACCGATTCATCGATGCGCTGCTGCGCCAGCTCGACGCTTTTCAGCACGGGAATCTTGCCCGCTTCGTCGTAGTACAGCCCGATGCTGAGGTTGGCCTTGTGCGGGCGATCGTCCTTCATGAACGTGTGCATCAAGGACAGGATGGGGTCTCCCGGGTAGGAGGGGATATGCTTGAACACGGTAGTTTCCTTGGCGGTTTGCCGGGTAGTCTAAGTCAATATGGCCGAGTCGGAACACGGTCTTGTCGGGGGACTTGCAGCAAGCCGGACTTACAGCGCGGTCCGTACGTGCCACAGCTCGGGAAACAGCACGACGTCCAGCATCTTGCGCAGGTAGCTCACGCCCGCGGTGCCGCCCGTGCCGCGCTTGAAGCCGATCACACGTTCCACCGTGGTGACATGGCGAAAGCGCCACTGGCGGAATGCATCTTCCAGATCGATCAGCTTTTCGCCCAGCGCGTACACGTCCCACCAGCCGTGCGTGTCGCGATACACCGTCAGCCACGCCAGTTCCACCGACACGTCGGACGTGGTTGGCTGCGTCCAGTCGCGTTCCAGCCGGCCGGCGTCGATCGCCAGGCCACGGCGCGCCATGAGCGCAATGATCTCGTCATAGAGCGACGGCGCGTGCAGCGCGTCCACCACCAGCGCATTGCGCTCGGCATGGTGTTCGTGCGGCTGCGTCATGGCCGGGTTCTTGTTGCCCAGGATGAATTCGATCTGCCGGTATTGATAGGACTGGAAGCCCGACGACGCGCCCAGCACGTCGCGGAATTCGGAATATTCCGAAGGCGTGAGCGTGGACAGCACCGTCCAGGCCTGCACCAGCTGTTCCATGATCCGCGACACCCGCGCCAGCACCTTGAGCGCCGGTTCCACCCGGTCGGTCCGGATGTAGTCCCGCGCCGCCATGAGTTCATGCAGCGCCAGTTTCATCCAGAGTTCACTGGTCTGGTGCTGCACGATGAACAGCATTTCGTCGTGATGGGTCGAAATCGGATGCTGCGCGCTGAGCAGCGCGTCCAGCGACAGGTAGTCGCCGTAGCTCATCGATTTGTCGAACTTCATCTGGGCATCGTGCCACGCAGGCGTATCGGCGGCCGGCGCTTGGTAGGGACAGGACATGGCGGTCTCGGTGTCGGAGGTGACGGGGGGGATGCCACTGCAGTGCAGCAACATGACTCCATCTTATAGAAGGGTGTCTCGAATGTGCTGGCGTTCATGCGGCGTTTATCATCCAATAACCGCAGGATATTTCGTGCGACGCACCCGAAGAGTCAATTCATGCGACTAAATCTCGACAAGATCGATCTGCGCATCCTTGAGTGCCTGCAAGCCGAAGGCCGCATCAGCAATCAGGACCTGGCCGCGCGTATCGCGCTGTCCCCGTCCGCCTGCCTGCGGCGCGTCAAACTGCTGGAAGACGCCGGCGTGATCAGCGGCTACCAATGCGTGCTGGACCCGGTCAAGCTGGGCCTGGAAGTCGAAGCCGTGGTGCATGTATCGATGCGCCATGAAGTCCCGAACTGGCACGAGACCTTCGTGTCGGCGCTGCAGGATTGGCCCGAAGTGGTGTCGGCCCGGATCGTGACGGGCGGGGCCAATTACATGCTGGTGGTACGCACACGCGACGTAAGCCATTACTCCGACTTCATCGTGAACCGGCTGTACCGCGCGCCCGGCGTGCGCGATATCCAGTCCAACATCGTGCTCGGGTCGATCAAGCAACAGACTTCGGTGCTGGACGTGCTTTCCGTCAAGAACGGAAGCTGACCGTGCCGGGCGAATGATTGAATTCGTCTCGGAGACACGGGTTAACCCGGATGAGACGTCGCCCGGAAAGTCAGACCCTGGCCTAGAGCCGGCTACGACAACCGGACTAGGGCGCCTTGTGCTACTCCCTTGGACCCTTTCACCGATGTGCGGCGGAGCAACATTTGGCGACACTGTGCCAACTGTCTTGAAGGAGCTGCCATGTCGGCCCTGGATCCGATGATCTTCCACCCCTCCATTCTGAATCCGCTGATGCTGATGGCATTCGCCATCCTGGCCTACCTGGCCGGCGTGGCCACCGCCGCCTGGTGGTTCCGTCATGGCCGGCAAGAAACGATCGAACAGGACTATCGGCCCGAGCAGAACTAGCTGTTGGGCGTCTGGGCACCCTGCTTGCGCAGGCTCAGCCATCGAAGCCGTCCAAGAGCCGATGCGTGGCCTACCCTTCCGACCAAGCCCTCACCCCCGACAAGCCGTTCGGCAAATTCCTGATCCCGCTTCTGCTGGTGATCCACGTTCTGTGGCTGGTGCTAATGGGTCGCAGCGCGATCTGTCCTTGCGGCGTCGTGTCGCTCTGGCAGACCGGCTCGGACGCCGCCCAGAATTCCCAGCAGGTTGCCGATCCCTACTCTTTCTTGCACATCATTTTCGGGATTGCCCTGTCACGCGGCTTTCGCCGGCTGCGCCCGACCTGGCGGGTGGCCGACCTGGCCCTGCTGGCGGTGTTCAGCAGCACGGTGTGGGAAGTGATGGAGAACACCCCCTGGGTGATCCAGCTGATGGACAATGCGGCCAACGCCGCGCCTGACTACGACGGCGACAGCATCCTGAATTCCCTGGCCGACACCGGCTTTGTGATGGTCGGCTTCTGGGCGGCGCGGCTGCTGCCCCTGGCGGCATCGGTGCTGCTGGCGGTGGCGCTGGAGTTGATCGTGTCGTGGATGATCCACGACGGGCTGGTCCTGGCGACCGTGCGGATCGTGTGGAACCTGGTGCAGTAGGGGTGTGGTGCAGGTGGGGCTCTGGTGCATCAAGAAAAAAGCCCCGCAGCACCGACCCGGGTTTGAACACCAGGGTCGATACTGCGGGGCTTCAAGAAATCCGCGGATTGGACTAACCAAATGCGGAGAACCGCATAGAGCGAACCCAACCTTCGTCTTTCAAATTGGTGCCGATGATCGGAATCGAACTGACGACCTTCGCATTACGAATGCGCTGCTCTACCAACTGAGCTACATCGGCTTGTACCACCCGCTGACAAAGGCATGGCAGGTATCGGTTGTGCCGACCCGGCTTTGCTGCTCTGTAGCGTAGCCCGCAATTCTAGCAAAGAAATCAGCTGGAATTCAAGAGGCGGACATTTTCTTTGTCAGGGGCCTGCCGAAACGGCCGGCCCCGCGCCGATTACGACAAATCCACCTTGCGCGACAGGCCCTTGGGCAGGGGGAAGGACACGCCCTCTTCCGCGCCATCCATGGTGCGGACCGACACGGCGCCCAGTTCCTTGAGCCGTGCGATCACCTGCTGCACCAGCAGTTCGGGGGCCGATGCACCGGCCGTCACGCCCACGCGGCTGCGGTTGGTCAGCCACGACGGATCGATGTCTTGCGGACCGTCGATCAGGAACGACATGGCGCCCTTGCGCTCGGCCACTTCCCGCAACCGGTTCGAATTGGAACTGTTGACGCTGCCGACCACCAGCACCAGATCACAGTCGGGCGCCATGATCTTGACGGCGTCCTGGCGGTTCTGGGTGGCATAACAGATGTCGCTGCGCTTGGGCTCGACGATGCCCGGGAAACGCGCCTTCAATGCATTGGCGACTTCGGCGGCATCGTCCACCGACAGCGTGGTCTGCGTGACGTAGGCAAGCCGGGTGGGATGGGCCACCTGCAGCGCAAGCACGTCTTCCACGGTTTCGACCAGGTACATGCCGCCTTCGGACTGGCCCAGCGTGCCTTCCACTTCCGGATGGCCCTTGTGCCCGATCATCACGATCTCGTTGCCGGCGGCGCGCATCTTGGCGACTTCGACGTGCACCTTGGTCACCAGCGGGCAGGTGGCGTCGAAGACTTTGAGTTCGCGGCCATCGGCTTCGCGGCGAACCGCCTTGGGCACGCCGTGCGCCGAAAACACCACGGTGGACCCCGGCGGCGCATCCTGCAGGTCGTCAATGAAGATGGCGCCCTTGTTGCGCAGATCTTCGACGACATACCGGTTGTGGACGATCTCGTGGCGGACATAGATCGGGGCGCCGAACAGTTCCAGCGCGCGCTCGACGATATCGATGGCCCGGTCCACGCCCGCGCAGAACCCGCGCGGCTGCGCGAGCACCACGTCAACCGGCACGGCGCGGCGCGTTTCGCGCGCCACCAGTCCGTCGGCGCTGGCCGGGGCGCCTGCCGCGGTCGTCTCAACAACAGTCATCTACATCACTCCCAGGATGGCCACGTCGATCTGCAGCGCGTGGCCGGCAAGCGGGTGGTTGAAATCGAATACCGCCGTCGTCGCGTCCTTCTCCTTGAAGATGCCGGAGTATTTTGCGCCGTTCGGGGCCTGGAATTCGACCAGATCACCTGGCTCGAAGTTCTCGTCCCCCGCGTGTTCGCGCAGCATGGCGAGCGTCACGCGCTGGATCAGTTCGGGATTGCGGTCGCCATAGGCGTGCACGGGGGCCAGGGTGTAGCTGAAACGTTCACCTTCGGCGTGACCGACCAGGGGGCCTTCCATGCCGGGGGCCCACTGGCCCGCGCCCAATTGCAACGTGGCCGGACGGCCCGTGAACGTGTCGGCGAACACTTCGCCTTCACCCGCGCCCGACGCCAGCGAGATGCGGTAGTGCAGGGTTACGTAGGAGTCCTCACGGATGAGCAAGGACGAATCGGAGGAGGCAGAACTCAAGGTATGTCACCGTATCGATACGAGTGCGCCGCACAGGAACGATGCGGCGAAACGCCGATTTTACCTTGGTTTGCAGGGCAGCCGGCGTGGCGCTGGCGCCTCGCCCTTCGTCTTCCCGATTCTCCATCCTCTCTTTATTGCTACCGGCAGGACCCATCATGGCCTCGACCACTTCGCTGCAACACACCGTCCCTGTTGAAGAACGTCCGCGCGAACGTCTGCAGCGCCACGGCCCGTCGGTCCTGACCGATGCCGAACTGCTGGCGGTGCTGCTGCGCACCGGCACCGCAGGCTGCAACGCCATCGAACTGGGGCGCCTGCTGCTTACGCGCTTCAATGGCCTGCGCGGACTGTTTGCCGCGTCGCGCGACGACCTGCGGCAGATCGACGGGCTGGGCGAGGTCAAGGTGGGCCAACTCCAGGCCATCCTGGAACTGGCGCGGCGCGAAGTGGCTGAAACCCTGCATCGCGAAGATGTGCTGACCCACCCGTCGGCCGTCAAACAATATTGTTCGATGGCGCTGGCGCACCGGCAGATCGAATGCTGCCTGGCCCTCTATCTGGATATGCGCAACCGGTTGATCCAGGTGACGACCTTGTCGGAAGGCACCCTGGGCCAGACCACGGTCTACCCGCGCGAGATCGTGCGCGAGGCATTGCGGGTCCACGCAGCGTCGGTCATCCTCACGCACAACCACCCGTCGGGCAATCCGGAACCCAGTGCGGCCGACGAACGCCTGACCCACCATGTCAAGAATGCCCTGGCGCTGGTGGACATCCGGCTGCTCGATCACATCATCGTGGCGGGCACGGTCACGACGTCGCTGGCAGAGCGCGGCGCCATGTAAACTGTGGCGTTCCCCTTGATGCACCGGCACAAGCGCTTGATTGCATTGGTTTTTCCATGCTATGCTCGTGAGCTTTACGGCGTGTTGAGTGCAGCCAACGGCAAGTCAGCCGTGCAAGCCCGGCATGCTTATCCGCTCGATCTGTCGAGCGGGTGCTTATCCGCTCGGCATGCCGGATGCCCCGTTAGGCGCAGCCCTGTCCGTATCACGAATTCCACGAAATAGAAGAGGTGTCGCTATGGCACGAGTATGTCAAGTTACCGGTAAGCGTCCGATGTCGGGCAATAACGTTTCGCACGCGAACAACAAGACCAAGCGTCGCTTTTTGCCTAACCTGCAATCGCGTCGTTTCTGGGTCGAGAGCGAAAACCGCTTTGTGCGCCTGCGCGTCAGCACGAACGCACTGCGCACGATCGACAAGAACGGTATCGAATCCGTTCTGGTTGAACTGCGCGCACGCGGCGAAGCCGCTTAATTCACGCCAATACATTTCACGCCCCATAGGAAGAGATCATGGCCAAAGGCGCACGCGAAAAGATCAAGCTCGAATCCACCGCTGGAACCGGGCATTTCTACACCACCACCAAGAACAAGCGCACGACGCCTGAAAAGATGCTGATCAAGAAGTTTGATCCGGTCGCTCGCAAGCACGTGGACTACAAAGAAACCAAGCTGAAGTAAGCCAGTCGCAGCAGTTGTGCTTGCGGATCGCCACCTTCCGGTCGCGTTTTGCAGGTACAGGCGGTTGCGCAGCGGTTTCTGGTCATGGCGTCACTGCCCTGGCCAAAAAAAATGCCCCTAGGGGCATTTTTTTCGTTCTTGCGCTGCGGGTCTTGCAAGCGGGTCTTGCAAGCGGGTCTTGCAAGCGGTTCTTGCAAGCGGTTCTTGCAAGGCAGCAACATTACTTGGCGTCGCGGGTCACTTTTTCCTGACCCTTGCGCGTGTCCAGCTGCGTGGTGCCACGCTGACCGGTCGCGCCCTGGCCTACACCGGCCACGTTGCCGCTGGGGGTCGCCGTGTTGCGATTGGTGTTGGCCGCTGCCGGGTCACGCACCCCGCCGGTTTCGGTACGCTGGGGCGACACGACCGGTGGCGTACGACCCTTGGAATCGGCGCCCGCTGGCGGCGTGGTTTGCGCAAACACGCCACCTGCGGCCAGGCTGGCCGCCACGGCAGCGGTTGCGTACATCAGTTTGAGTGTCTTGGTCATCATTGTTCTCCTGGTGATGCGGCGCCTGTCCTGCAGCGCCCGAAATACGGCCCGACGCGCGCGTTGCCGCGCCCTTGCGTCCTGGGCCGCCTACTGTGCGCGATGCGACGCCCAAGGCTTTGGCCTTGCGCATCATCGCGTCACTGCACTTACTCGATCGTTTCGAAGAGCTCGCTCAGCACAAAAGCCAGCAGTTCTTCCTTTTCAGCTTCCGGAGCACCCTTCATGGACTCCAGCAAACCGGCCGCCAGCGTATGGGCGGTCATATCGTGTTTTTCTGGACCCTGGCTGCGCCAGTGCACATAGGCATCGATAGCCATCTGCCGCGTTGCGACAAATTGCTCACTGAAGTCCTTGACGGGAATCGGCACGACATTGGATCTCATGGTCAACCTCTTGCATGTTTAACGGCATTGGGATGAATGCGATTACCGCTATTGATGAAGGACTAGCAAGTGACGTACCCGATCCCGTCAAAACACCCCCGCGGGCTGATGCAGCGCCCTATTCGGCGGGTGTGAAACCCTGCGAGCTTGCGGCGCGCCCCTGATCAGAATAGGTCCGCCGACGATAGGGTGTAGAGCAGCCTCAGCACCCTTTTCCCTAGCGTCAGGCATAAAAAAAGGGAGCCTGACGGCTCCCCTTAATGCGCTAGGACTACTTATGAAAAACCGTCCTGGTCAGGCTGCGTAACTCCGAAGCCGGGCCGAGAACTCTTCCAGCCGCGCGATGCCACTTTGCTGCGCGCGATTGCACCAATCCTGCAGGTCTTTCAACAATTGCTCGCTGGATGCGGTCGAACGTTCCCAGATCGACGACAGTTCACGACGCATCTGGACCAGCGTGGCGAGCGAATGATGTTCCGCCAGCACCGACGCGACTTCCGTACGATGCGCCGGCGGCAGCGATTCGTCATCGGCCAGATGGAGGAAGCTGCGCGTCCGTTTCAGGGGATGCCAAGCCGCCGTTGCCGCCTTGGACGACTTCAGGCGCTGGATCTCGTCGTGCGCGGCGTGCTTCAGCAGATCGGCATACCGGGCCATGATTTCATAGCGGTGCGTGATGACGGCTTGCAGCGTTTCCTGGTCGATGGCCGGCTTGGTTTCGTTCAGGCGCAGCTTGGGCGCCACCTTCTTGACCTTGGCCAGACCCAGGATCTCGAACGCACGGATCCAGCCCCAGCCCACGTCGATTTCGTACCACTTGCTGGAAAACTTTGCCGACGACGCATACGCGTGGTGGTTGTTATGCAATTCTTCGCCGCCGATGATGAAGCCCCACGGGGACACATTGCGGCTGGCATCGGGACTGGCGTAGTTGCGATAGCCCCAGAAGTGACCGATACCATTCACCACGCCGGCTGCCCAGAAAGGGATCCAGATCATCTGCACGGCCCAGACGGTCAGGCCGATCGCGCCGAACAGCAGCACGTCGATGATCATCATCAGTCCGGCGCCCTGCCACTGGAAACGCGAGTACAGATTGCGCTCGACCCAGTCGTTGGGCGTGCCGTGGCCGAACTTGGCCATGGTTTCGTCAACCTTGGATTCGGCGCGATACAGCTCGGCGCCTTCAAAGAAGACCTTGCCGATGCCGAACACCATGGGCGAATGGGGATCGCCGTCGCGCTCGCAGCGCGCATGGTGCTTGCGGTGGATGGCCACCCATTCCTTGGTGACCATGCCGGTGGTCAGCCAGAGCCAGAACCGGAAAAAGTGCGCGACCGCAGGGTGCAGGTCCAGCCCCCGGTGCGCCTGGCAGCGATGCAGGTAAATCGTGACGCTAAGGATCGTCACGTGGGTGACAACCAGAGCAAAAACCAGAATCTGCCACCACGCGGCGTCAAGCAAGCCGTTGGACAGAAACGAAAGCAACCAATCCATAAAACCTCACAGGCCAGGCGGAAGCATCACCGTCGGCACAAGGGGCAAGGTATGCCCCGCCAGCCGGGCATCGGATAGACGCCTTCGCTGAACAACAAGCCTCACTCGCACTTCCCGCGCTCCGGGCTCGTAGCGGAACGCTCAATCAATGTAGCTGACCCCCAAGGGAATCAGTCACTGGAAAAGCCATCTGGTTGGACGGGATTTTCCCTTAAAGGGTTCCCCTGCGCGCCCCCTTTTCTGACACAGCCCTGAAATACTTCGCGGCGGCTGCGGCGTCAAAGATACCGTGACTTGGGCAGCGCCACACCCTGTTTTTTGGGGTCGGACGGCATCCGCCGCGACCCCGATATCCAGGCAGGCACGCTGACGCCCGGGCAGCCTGCCCGGAACCTACGCGGGCTGCTCTTCCGTACCGTCCAGCGCAACCTGTGGCGGCAATGCATCATCGGCCGGGTCGATGGCCAGTTCTTCGGTCGTTTCGGGAACCGCAGCCGCTTCGGCATCGGCCTTGGGCGGCGTTGCCGTGGTCTTGCGCTGGAACACCGCCGCGAAAAAGCCGTCGGTGCCATGGATGTCGGTGCGCAGCTTCAGGTACGGGCCGGTCAGATCCAGGCCGGTGACACGATCGCCCAGGACCTCGGACGCCGACAGGACTTCAAAGTCGGGATGCGCCGCCAGGAAGGCGTCGACCTGGCCTTCGTTTTCGACCCGCAGGATGCTGCAGGTGGCATACACCAGGCGGCCGCCCGGGGCCACGCAGCGCGATGCCGCCGACAGGATGCTTCGCTGCATGACGCACAGTTCGGACACCGATTCGGGCGTCTGGCGCCATTTCAGGTCGGGATTGCGGCGCAACGTGCCGGTACCGCTGCAGGGCGCGTCGACCAGCACGCGGTGCGCCTTGCGCGCCAGGCGTTTGACCCGGGCGTCGTTTTCATTGGCGATGACGATAGGCACCACGTTCGACAGACCGCTGCGCGCCATGCGGGGCTTGAAGCGGGTCAGGCGGGCCTGCGACACATCCAGCGCGTACAGCCGGCCGGTCGACCGCATCAGAGCGCCCAGCAACAGGGTTTTGCCCCCGGCGCCGGCGCAGAAGTCGATGACCATTTCGCCGCGGCGGGGCGCGACCAGCAAGCCCAGCAACTGACTGCCTTCATCCTGCACTTCGATGCTGCCGTCTTCGAAACGCGACCAACGATTGAGCGCCGGGCGGCCCTGCAAGCGGATGCCGAACGGCGAATACGGCGTCGGCTCGACTTCGGCGTCTTCGACCCCGGCGCGCAATTCGGCCAGGATGGTGTCGCGGTCGATCTTCATGGGATTGATGCGGATATCGAGCGGCGCGGCGCGATTCAGCGCCATCAGCAGGCGCTCGCTGTCGGGTTCGATTTCCAGCGCTTCGGACAGCCAGTCCGGCACGCTCAGGCGCACTTCACGCGGCAAGGAGGCCGGCGAAATGCGGAGCACGCGCCCCAGCCAGTCGGATTCTTCTTCACCCAGGACCGGGCGGACCTGTTCCGGGCCGAGCACCGACGCCAGGCCGAGGATGGCCAGGCGGCGGGTGGCGGCGCCCCGGCCGCCTTCGGCCACCTGACGATAGCGGCGCAGATGGCGCAGCACGTCGTAGATGGCTTCGGCCACGGTGCCGCGATCACGCATGCCCAGCTTGGGGTTGTTGCGGAAGTAGCGCGACAGGGTCAGGTCGGCCGGGCCGGCCCACTGCAGGATTTCGCCCAGCGCTTCACGGACCTGCTCGATGCGCACATTGATCGGATGCGACGGCGTGCGCGGACGCATCGTGCCTTCGGCGCCAGCCATGCGGTCGCGCGGGGTACGGGTGCTGTCGGCCCGGGGGGCGCGATCGCCTTCCGGGCGGGGAGCGCGGTCGCCGTCGTGGCGCGGGGCGCGTTCACCGTCCCCACGTGGGCCGCGATCGCCTTCGGCACGCGCCGACGGACGGTCGCCACGCGGTGCAGGCGGCCAGGCATCCCGGCTGCCCTGGTCTGCGCCAGGCGCACCGGGCCGATCCAGACGCGGACCACGCGTGTCGGCCGAGGGCGTGCCCCGGTTGGTGTCGCGGCGCTCGGAACGGCGGTCGATGCCGCGGCCGCCCGGTGCGGCGCCTTCATGGCGCGGAGCGTCGGCGTCCCCGCGGCCCTGCGGCGCGGCGGCCTTGGGCCAGCGCAGCGGCGAGGCCGGACGCGATTTGGAGGGGGGACGGGGGGCGGAGGGCCGCGCTGGCTTCATACTGTTTCTCGCAAGGTTGCCGAAGTGGCAACCGGTAAATGGGGAATGTCGGCGGAACTGGCGACCACGTGGCCGGGAAGTGCCGCAGGAGCGGCCGTGCAGGCCAGGGCAGCCGCCGTCAGGGGAGCGGCCGGTGCTGGCGCGGACGCAGTCGGCGTCGCCACGCCGCCTTCGAACAGCCGCCGGCTCACGCCCGTGACGCTGACCTGATCGCCGTGAATCTGCACGCGGCCTTCGGCCAGCCACTGGGCCACCGCCGGGTAGACCTGGTGTTCGACCTGCAGCACCCGGGCCGACAGGCTATCGGGGGTATCGCCAGCCTGGACCGGCACGATGCCCTGGGCAATGATCGGACCGTGATCGAGTTCCGGCGTGACCACGTGCACCGTGCAGCCATGCACCTGAACGCCGGCATCCAGCGCCTGCTGGTGCGTGGCCAGGCCCGGGAACAGCGGCAGCAACGACGGGTGGATGTTGATCAGCCGGCCCGCGTAGTGGTTGACGAATCCGTCGGTCAGGATGCGCATGAAGCCGGCCAGCAGCACGTAGTCGGGCGCCAGGGCATCGATTTCCTGCGCCAGCGCCGCGTCGAACGATGCGCGGTCGGCATGGCCCTGGTGGGACACGACCCGGGTGGGAATGCCGCGGGAGGCGGCCCACTCCAGGCCCGACGCCGAAGCGCGGTTGGCGATCACGCCGACCACCTGGGCAGGCAGTTCGCGGACATGGCAGGCGTCGGCAATGGCTTGCAGGTTGCTGCCACGCCCGGAAATCAGGATCACGAACCGACACGGCCGTGACGAAGAAAATAAGGGTGCTTGCATCGGCGGATTATAGCATCGGGGCCCCTCCTCCCAAGCAAAAAACTCCTATAATTCAACGTTTTAGGACGTTTTTGTCCGGGTTGTACCGACGTGTCCGCGCCACGTTTGCATGGAGTCGCGGCGCTGGCCGTCGTAGAATCGAATTCTTGCCTTGTCCAGTCCATTCGTGAATCCGGTTTGAACCCAGTCCCGACTGCCGCCGCCCTGCCAACCGCCGGGCCCGCGGCCACCCAGCCCACCCTGCGCATCTTCCGGGGCCTGCCGCCGCCGTCGCTGCGGCAGCCGTGCGCGCTCACGATCGGGAACTTCGACGGCGTCCACCGGGGCCATCAGGCCATGCTGGCCAAGGTCAAGGCCGCGGCCGACGCGCGGGGACTGGTCCCCACCGTCATGACGTTCGAGCCGCATCCGCGCGAATACTTCGCCAACTTCCATCGCCGCCCCGAACTGGCGCCCACCCGCATCGCCGGGCTGCGCGACCAGCTCTGTGCGCTGGGCCGCGCCGGCATGCAGCGCGTGGTGGTGCAGCGCTTCAATGCGCACCTGGCCTCCATGCCGGCGCAGACCTTCATCGATCATCTGCTGCTTGATGGCCTGCAGGTGAAATGGCTGTTGATCGGGGACGACTTCCGCTTTGGCGCGCATCGCAGCGGCGACCTGGCCCTGCTGCGCGAAAACGCCGCGCGTCACGGCTTTGATGTCGAGTCGATCGGGTCCGTGATGGAAGCGGGCCAGCGCATCTCGAGCTCGGCCATCCGCACGGCGCTGGCCGTGGGCGACCTGGACCGCGCAACCACCCTGCTCGGCCATCCGTACAGCGTCAGCGGTCACGTGATCCACGGCCAGAAGCTGGGCCGCACCCTGGGCTTTCCCACGCTGAACCTGCGCATTTCCCACAATTGCCCGGCGCTGTCGGGCATCTTCGTGGTGCAGGTGCATGGACTGGGTCCGTCACCGCTGCCTGCGGTGGCCAGCCTGGGCGTGCGCCCGACGGTCGATGACAGCGGACGCGTGCTGCTCGAAGTCCATGTCTTCGATTTCAGTGGAAACGCTTACGGTAAACTCGTCCAGGTGGAATTCCTGAAAAAACTGCGCGATGAAGAAAAATACGTCGATCTGCCGACCCTGACGGCAGCGATCGAGAACGACGCGCGCCAGGCCCGTGCGTTCTTCGACGCAGACTTCCTCGGCCAGATCAATCCGGCGAACGCCGCCACCGATCGAATTTGAACCGGTGGCGCGGCGTAACACTGCCGCGTTCATCCTCCCGCCCAGTCGATAGTGCCCGCCCCGCGTACGGGGCTGATGTGCGATTTTGTGTGTTTCCATGGACTACAAGAAAAGCCTCAACCTTCCCGATACCCCCTTCCCGATGCGCGGCGACCTTGCCAAACGCGAGCCGCAATGGGTCAAGGCCTGGGAAGAAAAACGTGTGTATCAGGCGATCCGCGCAGCCTGCGCCGGGCGCCCCCGTTTCGTGCTGCATGACGGCCCGCCGTATGCCAACGGCGACATCCACATCGGTCATGCCGTCAACAAGATCCTGAAAGACATCATCGTCAAGAGCCGCACGCTGGCGGGCTTTGATGCGCCTTACGTGCCGGGCTGGGATTGCCATGGCATGCCGATCGAAATCCAGATCGAAAAGCAGTTCGGCAAGGGCCTGCCCGTGGCCGAGGTGCAGGCCAAGGCCCGTGCCTACGCCACCGAGCAGGTCGCCCGCCAGAAGGAAGACTTCAAGCGCCTGGGTGTGCTGGGCGATTGGGACAACCCCTATCTGACCATGAACTACCGGAACGAGGCCGACGAGCTGCGCGCCCTGGGCACGATCCTGGAAAAAGGGTTCGTGTTCCGCGGGCTCAAGCCCGTGAACTGGTGTTTCGATTGCGGCTCGGCCCTGGCGGAAGCCGAAGTCGAATACGCGGACAAGGTCGATCCGGCCGTGGACGTGGCCTTCCCGTTCGCCGACAAGGCCGGGCTGGCCAAGGCCTTTGGCCTGGCCGGCGCCGATGACATCGACGATGGCGCCATCGTCATCTGGACGACGACGCCCTGGACCCTGCCGTCCAACCAGGCCCTGAACCTGCATCCGGAATTCAGCTACGCGCTGGTCCGGACCCGCCTGGCCGGCCCCTACGGCACGATGCTGATCCTGGCCGAAGAACGCGTCGAATCCTGCCTGAAGGCGTGGGACATCGAAGGCGACGTGGTCGCGACCTGCAAGGGCGCCGCGCTGGACCACATGACCTTCCACCATCCGCTGGCCAAGGCGGCCAAGGGCTACGAGCGCGTGTCGACCGTCTACCTGGCCGACTACGTCACGCTGGATACCGGCACGGGCATCGTGCATGCCGCGCCCGCCTATGGCGTGGACGACTTCATCATCTGCAAGGCCAACGGCATCAAGGACAGCGACATCATCAGTCCGGTCCTGGCCGACGGTGTGTATGCGGCCTCGTTGCCGCTGTTCGGCGGCCAGAAGATCTGGGACGCCAATCCGCGCATCGTCGAAGCCCTTGAGGCGGCCGGCACGCTGATGAAGGTTGAAAAGTACAAGCACAGCTACATGCACTGCTGGCGCCACAAGACGCCGATCATCTTCCGCGCGACCAGCCAGTGGTTCGCCGGGATGGACGTGCAGCCGCACGAAACGAACGTTGACGACGCTGCGGCCGTCCGGAACGCGGCCGTTGCCGATGCGCCCGACGCACCCTCGGCGCTGTCCACACGCGGCACGCTGCGTGAACGCGCGCTGGCTGGCATCGAGCACACCCAGTTCTTCCCGGCCTGGGGCAAGGCGCGCCTGCACGCGATGATCGCGAACCGGCCCGACTGGACCCTGTCGCGGCAGCGCCAGTGGGGCGTGCCGATGGCCTTTTTCGTGCACAAGGAAACCGGCGCGCTGCACCCCCGCACGCCTGAACTGATCGAGGCCGTGGCCAAGCTGATCGACGCCAGCGGCATCGAAGCCTGGCAGTCCCTGGACATTCGCGACCTGCTGGGTGACGAGGCCGACAGCTACGAAAAGAACCGCGACACGCTGGACGTGTGGTTCGACTCGGGCACCACGCACCAGACCGTGCTGCGCGGCTCGCATGCCGACCAGCTGGCCTTCCCGGCCGACCTGTATCTGGAAGGGTCGGACCAGCACCGCGGCTGGTTCCATTCGTCGCTGCTGACCAGCTGCATGCTCAATGGCACGCCGCCGTACAAGGCCCTGCTGACGCACGGCTTCGTGGTGGACGGCCAGGGCCGCAAGATGAGCAAGTCGATCGGCAATACGGTCGTGCCGCAGAAGGTGTCGGGCTCGCTGGGCGCCGAAATCCTGCGCCTGTGGGTGGCCACCACCGACTATTCGGGTGAACTGTCGATCTCGGACGAAATCCTGAAGCGCGTGGTGGAAAGCTATCGCCGCATCCGCAACACGCTGCGCTTCCTGCTGGCCAACGTCAGCGATTTCGACGTGACGACGCAGGCCGTGGCCAACGCCGATCTGTTCGAAATCGACCGCTATGCGCTGGCCTTGACGGCGTCGATGCAAAAAGAAGTGGACGCGCTGTACGGCCGCTACGAATTCCATCCGGCCACCGCGCGGCTGCTGGCCTTCTGCTCGGAAGACCTGGGCTCGTTCTACCTGGACATCCTGAAAGACCGTCTGTACACGACGGGTGTGGACAGCACGGCGCGCCGGTCGGCGCAGACGGCGTTGTGGCACATCACGCAGACGCTGCTCAAACTGATGGCGCCGATCCTGTCGTTTACGGCCGAAGAAGCCTGGGCGCTGGTCAAGCCGGAAGCGGTCACCATCTTTACCGAGACCTATCACGTCGTGCCGGCGCAGGCCGACAGCGACGCGCTGACGGCAAAGTGGCAGCGTATCCGCCAATTGCGTGCCGATGTGACCCGCAAGCTCGAAGAAGTCCGTACCGCGGGGGGCATCGGGTCGTCCTTGCAGGCCGAGATCGACCTGTACGCCAACCCCGATGACCACGCGATCCTGAGCAGCCTGGGCGATGACCTGCGCTTCGTGCTGATCGTGTCGCGCGCCACCGTGCACGCCGACACCGATGGCAATGCCAACAGCGACCTGCGCGTGGACGTCACACCGTCGTCGGCCACCAAGTGCGAACGGTGCTGGCACTGGCGTGACGACGTCGGGTCGGACCCCCAGCTGCCCGAGATCTGCGGCCGCTGCGTGTCTAACCTGGAAGGCCCGGGCGAGCCGCGGGTGGCTGCGTAATGGCGACTGTCAAGGCGGTAAAGGCGGCGCCGGCCAAGTCGGCCAGATCCGGCAGCGCGGCGGGCGCGCGCAAGGCCGGCGCGCCGGCTCGCAACAACCCGACCATCTGGCTGCTGATCGCGGGCCTGATCATCGTGATCGACCAGCTGACCAAGACCTTGATCAACCGGTCCTTTACGTACGGTGAACGCCTGGCGGTCGTGCCCATGTTCGACCTGACCCTGCTGTACAACAAGGGGGCGGCGTTCAGCTTCCTGGCGGGCGCGGCGGGCTGGCAGCGGTGGTTCTTCACGGTGCTCGGCCTGGTGGTCGCCTGCGTGATCGTCTTCATGCTGGTGCGGCACGGCCACCAGAAGATGTTTGCGTGGGCGCTGGCCCTGATTCTGGGTGGCGCGCTTGGCAACGTGATCGACCGCATGATCCACGGGCACGTGATCGACTTCTTCCTGGTGTACTGGAATCAGAGTTTCTTCCCGGCTTTCAACGTGGCCGATGCGGCCATTACCGTGGGCGCCGTGCTGCTGGTGCTCGACGAGCTGTTGCGCGTGCGCAAGGCGCGCTAAGGAATCGTGATGGCAGACCTGACCGGCAAACGCATCGTTGTAGGAATGACCGGCGGCGTGGCGGCCTACAAGACGGCCGAGCTGGTCCGCCGCATGATGGACGAGGGCGCGACGGTCGACGTTGTCATGACCGAAGCCGCCACGAAGTTCATCACGCCCGTCACGATGCAGGCGCTGTCCGGCCGGCCGGTGTTCGTGGATCCTTGGGATCCGCGCGTGCCGAACAATATGGCGCATATCGACCTGAGCCGCGGCGCCGACGCCATTCTGGTCGTGCCAGCCAGCACCAACTTCATGGCTCGCGTGGCGCATGGGTTCGCCGATGATCTGCTGGCCACCCTGTGCGTGGCGCGTGCCTGTCCCTTGCTGATGGTGCCGGCCATGAACCGCGAGATGTGGGGCAACCCGGCCACGCAGCGCAACGCGGCGCAACTGCGGGCCGATGGCATCGTGCTGCTGGGTCCGGTCGATGGCGACCAGGCCTGCGGTGAAGTCGGCTCGGGCCGGATGATGGAACCGCATGACGTCCTGCAGGAACTGATCGCGTTCTTCCAGCCCAAGCCCTTGCAGGGCGTGCGGGTGCTGATCACCGCGGGGCCGACCGCCGAACCGATCGACCCCGTGCGGGTGCTGACCAATGTGTCGTCGGGCAAGATGGGCTATGCGATTGCCCGTGCAGCCCGCGAAGCTGGCGCCGACGTGACCCTGGTATCGGGTCCGACTGCGCTGGCCACTCCCCGCGGCGTGCTGCGCATCGATGCGCACAGCGCGCGCGACATGATGTCGGCCGTGATGGGGGAAACGCCGCGTGCCGACGTGTTCATTGCCGTGGCCGCCGTGGCCGACTGGCGCGTGGCCGAGGCCAGCGCGCAGAAGATCAAGAAAACCGCCGGCGAGCCGCCCACGCTCAGTTTTGTGCAGAACCCCGACATCCTGGCCACGGTCGCCGCCCTGCCCGGCGGTCCGTATTGCGTCGGCTTTGCGGCCGAAACCGAACACCTGGACCAGCATGCGACCGAGAAGCGCCAGCGCAAGGGAATACCGCTGCTGGTCGGCAACCTTGCGCAGGACGCTTTGGGCGCCGACGATACGACTTTGATACTCTATGACGACCAGGGCCGCCATCCGCTGCCCCGGCAGTCCAAGCTGGCCGCGGCGCGGGAACTGATCGCGCAGGTGGCCCGGCGGCTGCCCGCGGGGCGCGTGCCAACGCTGGCTGCGCGTCCGGCTCCCGGGTCGCCGTCGGCCGTGCCTTCTGCCCCGCCCTCGCCCCTTTCCCTGCCCTAACGCTCCGGAGTACGACCATGCCTTTCGACGGCGAACCGCCCAACGGCGACTACGCAGGCTATATCGACCGCGTGATCAACCGTGGCACCGGCACGCCCGGCGAACAGCGGCTGCTGAAAAGCGGCAGTGGCGGCGTGCGCGCCCGCATGGGCATTCCCGGCCTGCAAAAGGGCACCTTGGGCCCTGGCGAGCAGCGTTCGACCGGGACCGGCATGCCGTCGGCTTTGGTCGCGCCGGCGCCGACGGCGGACACCCTGCCTGCGGGCATCAGCAAGCCCGCGTCCACCACGACCTTGGCCGCGCAGCGCACGAACGTCGGCCAGGGGCTGGTGCAGACCATATTGGGCGGCGCGTTTGGCCTCTGGGCGGCCATCAGTCTGATCACGTCGATGTTCAGCGACCAGGGCGTGCAGCCCTATCACGTGGTGCAGATCCTGGTGCCGGCGCTGATCGCGAGGTTCCTGATCAAGCGCGGCGTGGAACGGATGCGAACGAGCGGCCAGCTGCCGCTGCAGACCTTCCCGCCGCTGGCCGTGAGCCGCGACGCGGAAGACAACGGCGGGGCCGTGCCGACACCGCCCGGATCGCGCCGTACGCGGGCCTGAGCCCGGCGGGGCAGTCGCCCCCTTGTTTGTCCCCCCTATCTATCCCTCCCTTTTTCTTCGCGCCTTTGGCGTGATGCCCCGACCATGAAGACCATTTCCGTCAAGATTCTCGATCCCCGCATGCGTGACTGCCTGCCTGCCCACGCCACCCCCGGGTCGGCCGGCGTAGACCTGCGCGCCAGCATCGATGGGCCGTTGACGATCGCGCCGGGCCAGACCGTGCTGGTGCCGACCGGCCTTGCCATCCACATCCAGGACCCCGGCTATGCCGCCATGATCCTGCCGCGCTCGGGCCTGGGCCACAAGCACGGCATCGTGCTGGGCAATCTGGTGGGTCTGATCGATTCCGACTACCAAGGCCCGCTGATGGTGTCGGCATGGAACCGCAGCGAAACGCCCTTTGTGCTGGAACCGCTGGACCGCCTGGCGCAGATGGTCATCGTCCCGGTGCTGCATGTGCAGTTTGAAGAAGTCGACGAATTCGAGGCCACCGACCGCGGAACGGGCGGCTTCGGCAGCACGGGCAAGGGTTAAGCCATCACGGGCCTGCAGACAGGCCCGGTTTCGCCTACACTTGACAGACATCGTACATCTAGCTGCTTCCTATTTCCCGCTTCCCCTTCGGTACTTCCTGGATCGCATCCCCCCATGACACCTTCCCTTCTGCAGATCGGCCGTCTTGCCCCGGAACTTGAGGCGGAACTGGCCGCCACGTTCCCCGTTCACTTGCTGGCCAAGGAAGCGGACGTACCGGCTTTTCTGGAACGGCACGGCAGCACCTTCAACGGCGCCGTCACGTCGGCGCGGGTCGGCATGGACGCCACCCTGATCGACGCCCTGCCCAATCTGAAAGTCGTGTCCAGCTTTGGCGTGGGCTATGAACTGCTGGATGTGGACGCCCTGAAGCGCCGCGGCATCGTGGCCAGCAATACGCCCGACGTGCTGAACGATTGTGTCGCCGACGTGGCCTTTGGCCTGGTGATCGACGCCGCGCGCGGCATGTCGGCAGCCGACCGGTTCGTGCGCCGGGGCGATTGGCTCAATGGCGCGTTTCCGCTGCAGACACAGGTCGCGCGCAAACGCCTGGGGATCCTGGGTCTGGGCCGGATCGGCCAGGCCATTGCCCGCCGGTCGTCCGGCTTTGAAATGGACGTGCGCTACCATAGCCGCAACCCGGTTCAGGACGTGCCCTGGCAGCACGAGCCTTCGCTGACAGCCTTGGCCGAGTGGTGCGACTTCCTGGTGGTGGCCGTGGCCGGCGGCCCGTCCACCCGCCACCTGGTGTCGGCCGACGTGCTGGCCGCCCTGGGCCCCAAAGGCTTCCTGATCAACATTGCGCGGGGCACCGTGGTGGATGAAGCCGCCCTGGTCACCGCACTGACTGACAAGCGCCTGGGTGGCGCCGGACTCGACGTATTCGAATTCGAACCCCGCGTGCCGCAAGCCCTGATGACGCTCGACAACGTGGTGCTGCTGCCGCATATCGCCAGCGGCACTTTTGAGACCCGCAAGGCGATGGGCGACCTGGTGATCAGCAACCTGAAGCACTACTTTGCCGACGGCCAGCTGCAGACACCGATCGCCTGACGCTCCCCCATCTCACCTGCCCCCTTCCGACTCCAGGAGACCCCCATGACCACCATTACCGGCGACATGCTCATCGGCCGCACTACCGTTCGCGGATCGACCGCCACCCTGCGCGCCATCCAGGCCGCGACGGGCGAAGAGATCGATCCTCCGTTCGGCGGGGGCGGCGAAACCGAAGTCCAGCAGGCCTGCGACCTGGCTGCCCAGGCCTTCGACACCTATCGCGAAACCACGCCGGAAGCGCGTGCCGCTTTCCTTGAAGCCATCGCAACCGAAATCGAGGCGATTGGCGACACCCTGATTGAACGCGCGGCGCTCGAGTCGGGCCTGCCCACCGCCCGCCTGCAAGGCGAGCGCGGCCGCACGACCGGTCAACTCCGCCTGTTCGCAAAGCTGGTGCGCGACGGCCGCTGGGTCAACGCGACCCTGGACACCGCCCTGCCCGACCGCGCGCCCCCACGGCCCGACATGCGCATGCGCAAGATCGCGGTCGGCCCAGTCGCCGTGTTCGGCGCCAGCAACTTCCCGCTGGCCTTCTCGGTCGCCGGTGGCGACACGGCGTCGGCCCTGGCGGCCGGCTGCCCGGTCGTGGCCAAGGCCCACCCGGGCCACCTCGGTACGTCCGAACTGGTAGGCCGCGCCATCCAGAAAGCCGCCATTGCGTGCGACATGCCCGAAGGCGTGTTCTCGCTGGTGGTCGGCGCGGGCATCGAGATCGGCCAGGCACTGGTCAATCACCCTGCCATCAAGGCCGTGGGCTTTACCGGCTCGCGAGCCGGTGGGCTGGCCCTGTGCCGCACCGCGGCGGCCCGTCCGGAACCGATTCCGGTGTATGCCGAAATGAGCAGCATCAACCCGATGTTCCTGATGCCTGCCGCGCTGACGGCACGCGGCGGCGACATCGCCCGCGGCTTCATTGATTCGCTGACGATGGGCGTGGGCCAGTTCTGCACCAACCCCGGCCTGGTCATTGCCGTCGACAGCCCGGCGCTGGCCCAGTTCAAGACGGCCGTGACCGAAGCCGTGACGGCCAAGGCCGCCGGCACGATGCTGACCCCCGGCATCCACCAGGCCTACCGCCACGGCGTGAACGAACTGGCCGCGGCCAGTGGCGTCTCGCAGATCGGCATGGGCGTTGCCGCCAACGGCCCGCATGATGCGCAGGCTGCCGTGTTTGAAACCACCGCCGCCACGTTCCTGAAAAGCCCCCAGCTGCAGGAAGAAGTGTTCGGTCCGGCCTCGTTGCTGGTGGTCTGCGCCGACGACGCCGAAATGCGCGCCGTGGCCGAACACGTGTCGGGTCAGCTGACCGCCACCCTGCAGATCGACCCGGCCGATTACGCCGCGGCCGGCGCCCTGCTCCGCGTGCTGGAACGCAAGGCCGGCCGCGTGCTGGTCAACGGTTTCCCGACCGGGGTCGAAGTGTCGTATGCCATGGTGCACGGCGGCCCCTTCCCGGCCACGTCCGACAGCCGGACAACGTCGGTGGGCGCCTCCGCCATCGAACGTTACCTGCGTCCGGTGTGCTACCAGAACCTGCCGCAGGAACTGCTGGATGCGTCGTTGAAAGACGGCAATCCGCTGGGCCTCTGGCGCCTGGTGGATGGCGAGCTGGGCCGCGCGTAAGCGGTCAGGGGCGATGGCGCCAACCGCGCGATCGCCCGTCGGGCAGCGCTGACCGCATCGCGGCTCGACGGGCCGTGACGAACGCGGCGATGTCCCCATGAAAAAAGCCTCGCGGCTGATCACCGCGAGGCTTTTTTTTGCCGTGCCGGGACAGTCCCTACTCCAGATCGGCGCCCAGCTCGCCCGACGCGACCCGCACGTCCACTTCCGCCTGCAAGGCGGCTTCGATCAGATCCAGGTAGGTGTTCTTCTTTTCCGCAATCGCCTGGATTGCATCCACCAGTTCCAGGATGCCGCCCCGGCCCAGGGTGTACGAATCCTGCGCCATCTGACGCAGCCGCGGGGTCATGGCCAGGCCTTCCTTTTCGAACCGTTCCGTCAGTTGCTGGCGGCGATTGAGCTGGTCGGTGGCGCGGCGCAGTTCGCCTTCGGCCGCCAGGATGACGGCACGGGCGCGCAGCTGCTGGCCCTGCGCTTCGGCCACGGCACGCGCGATGGGACCCTGGTTGCGGTCGAACAGCGGGATGCCCATCGAAATGCCGAAGGTGTTGCTGTTGCCTTCCTGCCGGTTGTTGACCCGGCCTACCGACAAGGTCGGCACCGGATACGCTTCACGGCGTTCCGATTCCAGGATCTTTTCGGCAAAGGTCTGCTGCGCCAGGGCCGCGCGCACGGACGGCAGGCGGGTCTGGGCCTGCGGCCACATCGCGTCGAAATTCATGGAGGCCCAACGCGGCACGATGGCGCCGGCGGCACGCGGACGCCAGGCAGGCTCGCCCACATCGGCCGCGACCCGGGCCGAGGCTTCATAGGTCTGCCCCTGCGCCTGCGCCAGCTGGGCGTCGAGCTGGGCGCGTTCGATGTCCAGGCGCGTCAGGTCGTACTGGCTGCGGGATCCGGCTTCAACCTGGCCCGACACGATACGCGCCGCCGATTCCAGATCCTGCCGCGCATCGACCCAGCGCTTTTCACGTTCTTGCGCCACCAGCAGCGACATGAAATCGCGCGCCGCGTCCTGCAAGGCGTTGGCGTACACCAGCCGCAGATTGGCGCGGGCAGCTTCGATGCCGCTCTGCGCCGCTTCGATCCGCTTGCCGCGCTGGCCAAAGATCGGCACGTCCTGGAACAGCGTGGTTTCCTGCTCGCCCCGTTTGGTCGTGAAGCTGACGCCGGGATTGGTATACGTCTGCGCCGCCATCAGGTCGGCTTCGGCCATGGCGACCGTGCTGCGCTCGGCTGCCAGCGATGGGCTGAAGGTCTTGACCAGGTCCAGCAGCTGCTGCAGCGTGACGTCCGCCGTCAACGGGGCCGACCGGGCTGACGGGCCGACATAGCCCAGCGACGTGGTGCCATAGGACGACTGCGACATGGTGGGCGGCGGCGCGTATTGCGGCGCCGGCACATTCGGCATGGCGGGCGACGGCGATCCGGTCACGCCGGGCGACATCGCGCCAGGCATCGCAGGCGGCATGGCCGACGGCATCGACCCCGGCGCACCGGGCGAGACCGCACCCGGCACAACCGGACCCGCCGAACCCGGCAGGCCGGGCGACATCGTCGGCGCAGCCGGCGAGGCCGAGTTCGACGACGATGGCACCGATGACGACGGCATGGAGGACGATGGCATCGAAGGCGACGTGGCCGCGCGAGGCGTGGACAGGGTCTGGGCGATCGCTGCGGGCAGCGACAGCGGCAGTGCCAACGCCATCATCAGCGTGGGCAGGGACTTATGCATGGCGGGCTTCCTCATTCTCGTCGAGCTCATCCTGCTGCTCGGCGGTCAACATACGTTTGGGTCCGAACCAGGCATACAGCACCGGCAGGACGAACAGCGAGATCAGCGGCAGCACGGCCATGCCGCCGACCACCACCGACGCGAACGGGCGCTGGGTTTCGCTGCCCACGCCGGTGGACAGCGCCATCGGCAGCAGACCCAGCAGACCCAGGCAGGTCACCATCAGGATCGACCGCATGCGTTCCGCCGTGCCTTCGATCAACGCCGGGATCATCGCTACGCCGTCACGCCGCAAGTCTTCGACCGCGCTCAGCACCAGCAGGCCGGCCAGCGCCACCTGCCCCAGCAGCGCAATGAAGCCGATCGCCGCGCTGATCGACAGGTCGATGCCGGTCAGGTGCAAGGCGATCACGCCCCCGACCATCGCAAACGGCGCGGTCAACAGGATCAGCACCGCACTGCGGGCGCTGCCCAGCGCGCTGAACAGCAGCACGAACACCACCAGCAACGACAGCGGGATCACCACCTTGAGACGCGCCGCGGCGCGCTGCTGGTTTTCCCACTGGCCGCCCCACTGCGCGATATAGCCTTCGGGCAGCTTGATGTCGCGATCGAATGCTTCAAAGGTGTCTTTCACGACCGACCCGATGTCGCGGCCTTCCACGTTGAACTTCAGCGCCATGTAGCGCGAATTGCCTTCGCGGAAGATGGACGCGTTGCCCACCTTGAAGCCGACCGTGGCAATGGCGCCCAGGGGCACGTAGTTGCCGTCAGGTGTGGCCACCTGGATTTCACGGATCCGCGCCTCGTCCATGCGGTTCGGGAAGGGCAGGCGCACGCGCACCGGCACGCTGCGTTCGCCTTCCCACACCGCCGTCACGACCTTGCCGGCCAGCGCGGTTTCGACTGCCGTGTCGGCCACCGTCATGGCAATGCCATAGCGGGCCAGGGCTTCGCGGTTGAACTCGATATGCAGCTGCGGCGCCGGGGCATCGCGATACAGGTCGAGGTCGACAACGCCCGGGATCTTGGCAACCGAGGCCTTGGTCTGCTGCAGGATCCCGCGCATGGTGTCGATGTCCTGGCCGAACAGCTTGAGCACCACCTGGCCACGCGCGCCCGATGTCGACTCTTCGACGCTGTCGCGGATCGGCTGCGCAAAGTTGAACTGCACGCCCGGCAGGTCGGACAGTGATTCACGCATCTCGCCCACCAGCGTTTCCTTGTCCAGCCCCTTGCGCCATTGATCGCGCGGCTTCAGGCGAACCAGCACCTTGGCGACGTTGATGGTTTCGTTGTCGGTGCCGTCTTCCGGACGGCCCTGCTCGCTTGTCACCGCGATCACTTCCGGCGGCGCCTTGAGGCGCATGCGGATCGTGCGCAGCAGTTCCTGGCCCTTCTGCAGGGAAATCGACGGCGGCATCTGCACCAGCACGTAGGCGTCGCCTTCATCCAGCTCAGGCAGGAATTCGGTGCCCAGGTGGATCGCCGAATAGCCTGCGACCACCAGCATGATCACGGCGATACCCATGACCTTCTGTTTGGCGCCGCGGCTGCCCAGGATGCGCGACATCCATCCGGAAAAACCGTGATGCATGCGCAGGAACACCTTGGGCTCGGGCGCCGCCACATCCTTGGGACGCAGGAAAATCGCGCACAGGGCCGGCACCAGGGTCAGCGCAAAGATCAGCGCGCCGATCAGCGCAAAGGTATAGGTCAGCGCCAAGGGACGGAAGATCCGGCCTTCGATGCTTTCCAGCGAGAACACCGGAATCAGCGCCGCGATCACGATGGCCATGGCGAACAGCGTGGGCCGCGCCACCGACACCGCGGCGTCGATGATCAGCGCATACATGTCGCGCTGGGTGGTCGGTTTGCGTAATCGCGCCTTGTGGATGATGGCTTCGGTCAGCACCACCGCGCCGTCCACGATGATCCCGAAGTCGATCGCCCCCATCGAGATCAGGTTGGCGGGCAGCTTCATCAGGTACAGGCCGATAAAGGCAACCAGCAGCGACAGCGGAATCACGATGGCGACGATCAGCGATCCGCGCAGGCTGCGCAGGAACAGCCACAGCACGCCGATGATCAGCGTCGCGCCAAAGAACAGGTTGTGATAGACGGTGTTGAGCGTGTGACCCACCAGGTTGGACCGGTCATAGCTCGGCTGGATCACCATGCCGGCGGGCAGCATGGACTTGTTGATCTGCTCGACTTTCAGGTGGACCTGGTCCAGCACCTTGGTCGGGTTTTCATCGCGCTTGAGCAGCACGATGCCCTGGACGATGTCGTCTTCCTCATCCATGCCGACCGAGCCCTGGCGCGGCGTATAGGACTGCACCACCTGCGCCACATCGGCCACGCGCACCGGCGTGTTGTTGTGGGTGGAAAGCACGACGGTTTCGATATCGCGCGGCGTCTTGAGCAGACCGATCCCGCGAATGATCAGCGATTGTTCGCCCCGGCGCAGCAAGCCGCCGCCCACGTTCTGGTTGGACTTGCCGATGGCGTCGACGACTTCATCCAGCGTCAGGCCATGCGCGATCAGCTTGGCCGGATCCACTTCCACGTGGAATTCCTTGACGAAGCCGCCCACGCTGACGACGTCGGCCACGCCCTGGATCTGCTTGAGCACGCGCGCCACCGTCCATTCCTGTTCGGAACGCAGCTGCGCCAGCGTGTGCCGATCGCTGTACAGGCGGTAGTAGTAGATCTTGCCCAGCGGCGTGTTGTCGGGCGACATTTCCGGCGTGACGCCATCGGGCAGATTGGCCGATGGCAGCCGCTGCGTGACCTGCACGCGGGCATCGAAGCTGCGCGTGGTGTCGTTGAACACCATGGTGATCATCGACAGGCCGAAGTAACTTTCGGACCGCAGCGAGATCAGGCCCGGTGTGCCGTTCAGTTCACGTTCGAGCGGAAAGGTGACCTGGCGCTCGACTTCTTCCGGCGCCAGACCGGGCGCGAGCGAGATGATGCCGACCTGGACGTTGGTCACGTCCGGGTAGGCTTCGATGGCAGTGTTCAGGTAGGCAAAGACGCCATAGGCGGCCAGCACCAGAGTGGCGGCCACCGCGGCAAGACGGCGGTGGACGACCAGCGCAATGAGAGAACGCATGAAGAGATCCCGTTACAGCAGTTGATTGGCCGAGCCGTCGAGCAGCAGACCGCCCTTCACGACCACTTTTTCACCGGGATTGAGTCCACCCAGGACCGGGATGAAGCCATTGGAAGGCTGGCCCAGCATGACCGTGCGTGCCTCGAACGTGGTCTCGGCCACTTGCACGAACACGATCGACCGCTGGCCGTCCTTGATCAGCACCGCATTGATCGGCACCGACATGCCGGCGGGCGCCGTCGTGGTGATGCCGACGCGGGCGAGCATGCCCGCGCGCAGATTGGGATTGGGCTGATCGAGCGACACGAACACCGTGGCGCGGCGCGTCTGCGCATTGAGCGCGGAACCGACGCGCTGCACCTTGCCCGTCACGGGCTGGTCCAGCGACGGCATTTCGATGCGAACCGGGGCGCCTTCGCGCACGCCGCGCAGATCGTTTTCAAACACGTCGGCCGTGATCCACAGCGCGGTCGGATCGCCCACCGTGAACAACGAGCCGGTGTCGGACGTGACCGACGAACCCGGCACCGCGGTCCGGTTGATGACGACACCCGCGCGCGGCGAACGCAGCTGGATGACGTCGCTGCCGCCGTTGCCCAGATAGGCCGACGCACGCGACGCGGTATCCACCGCATGGCGCGCTTCCTGCAGCTTGGCCTGGGCCACGAACAATTCGGAGGCAATGCCGATGCCCTTGTCCGTCATCATCTGCTGGCGGCGCGCCTCGGCCTCGGCCACGCGCAGTTCAACGACCGCGGTCTGGTAGTCGCCGCGGATGCGTGACGCTTCAGGGCTGGAAATGGAGGCGAGCGGCGTGCCGACCTTGACGGTGTCGCCCACCTTGGCCGACACGTCCACCAGGCGGCCTGCGACAGGCGAAGCGACTTCGGAGACCATCTCGTCGCGGAATACCATGCGCGCGGGGGCATACACCACCCGGCCCGCACCGGCCTGCGACAGATCCTGGATAT
Organism: Pigmentiphaga litoralis; assembly: GCF_013408655.1. Taxonomy (NCBI): domain Bacteria; kingdom Pseudomonadati; phylum Pseudomonadota; class Betaproteobacteria; order Burkholderiales; family Alcaligenaceae; genus Pigmentiphaga; species Pigmentiphaga litoralis. The sequence continues at coordinate 363,850 of NZ_JACCBP010000003.1, read as the reverse complement.
CCATGTACTTGAGCGACGCGGCCTTGACCCGAACCTGACCCGGTTTCAGAGGGGGTTGCGCGGGCTCGGCCTGGACCGCCGGCGGGGGCGCCGGCTTCTCGGAACAGCCCGCCATCAACCCGGACAAGGCTGCCGCAAGAACGATCGTTGGAACGAAAAATGGCGCCGACATGAAAACCCTCTTGCGGATAACGATTATCGATTCGATGCGGGCATTCGCCACGCGCTCGGACGCCACTCTGCATGGCACACGCGATGTTATCCACAGGCAAGGGGAAAGACTATTACCGTTTGGTCATGTTGTTGCGTCGCGCTTGAAGGTCAGGGTAGCTACCAATCCCGGGCCTGCATCGTCCAGCTTGAATGTAGCGTGATGCAGGTGGGCAATCGCCATCACACTGGCCAATCCAAGGCCATAACCGGGCACTGCAGCATTAAGCCGAAAGAAGCGGGTGCCGATCTTGGCGCGTTCGGCCGCGGCAATGCCGGGCCCGTTGTCCTGCACCACCACGCAGACCGAATCGGACGTCTGCACCGTCCGCACCGACACCTCGGCCGGGCTGCCGGCGTACTTGATCGCGTTGTCGATCAGATTGGCAATGGCGCTGGCCAGCAGATCGCGATCGCCATCGGCCACGGCGCTGTCGGCAAGCTCGGTCGAAAAGCGCACGTCCTTTTCTTCGGCAACCGGTTCGTACAGTTCGACCACGTCGGCCACGATGTCGCTCAGTGACACCGGCTGGAAGATCTGCCGCCGCGCGCCGGACTCGGCCTCGGCAATCTGCAGCAGCTTGTCGAAGACCACCGTCAGTTCTTCGATCTCGCGGATCGCGAACGTGGCGGCGTTCTGCACCTGGTCGACGGTTGCGCCAGGCCGGTTCGCCACATCCAGCTTGGAGCGGATGCGGGACAAGGGTGTGCGCAGATTGTGCGCGATGGTATTGGACACATGCCGCACCCCTTCCATCAGGATCTCGATCCGATCCAGCATCAGGTTGATGTCATTGCCCAGCCGCGCAAATTCATCTTCCTTGCCCGACAGCGGAATGCGCCGCGTCAGGTCCCCGGCTTCGATCTGCGCCGCGGTGCGCCGAATGGCGCCGACCCGGGACTCCAGCTGGTCGCGAAACACGATGGCGCCCACAATGGCCAGCAGCACCGCGACCAGGCTGGCGCCCAGCAAGGCGTTGCCCACCAGTTGTTCCAGGTCCTTCTGATCCTGCATGTCGCGCCCGACCACCAGCCGCCCGCCATCGGGCAGGGGCATGGACAGCACGCGCCCATAGGCCGCGCGCCCATCCCGCACGAATACCTTGTCGATCACGCCGCTGGTCGGCTTGAGCAGGTCTGGCGACGCCGCGATGTTGCCCGCGATCCGGCGGCCACGCGCATCGGTCAGCAGGAAGGCTTCGGTGTCGGTGTTCTGTCCGTCGGTCAGCGCATCGGCAATCTCGGCCAGGATCTTCTCGCGGCCATCCGCCTCGAAATGCGTGATCAGCCGGGTCGACGTCGATCGCAGCTGGCGATCGATCCGGTTCTGCAGCACCCCGATCGTCTGCACATACAGCACCGACAGGATCACCAGCATGAACAGCATCACCGACACGCCGTAGCCCAGCGCCAGGCGGAAGGCGACCGACGCCCACAGCTGCCGCAGCCATGTCAGGGGGCCGGGCGTGGCGGCCCGCGATCTGGAACGCGTGACGTTCACCGGTCGGCCGAAATCGTGTAGCCCACGCCGCGCACGGTATGGATCAGCGGCGTGGTAAAGCCGTTGTCGATCTTGTTGCGCAGCCGGCTGATCTGCACGTCGATCACATTGGTCTGCGGATCGAAACGGTAATCCCACACGGCTTCAAGCAGCATGGTGCGCGTGACGACCTCTCCCTGGTTCAGCAGCAGATAGACCAGCAAGCGGAATTCGCGCGGCTGCAAGGCAATCGGTTTGCCGTCGCGTTCCACCGTACGCCGGGTCAGGTCCACCTTCAGGTCGGCAATCTTCAGTTCTCGAATGTCGTCGCGCGATCGCGACCGGCGGTACAGCGCTTCCAGCCGCGCGGCCAGTTCCGAGAACGCAAAGGGCTTGGTCAGGTAGTCGTCGCAGCCGCCCCGCAGCCCGCGGACCCGGTCGTCCAGGCCGGCCAGTGCGCTCAGGATCAGCACGGGCGTGGTGTTGCCGATGCCGCGCAGTGTCGTGAGGATCGACAGGCCATCGACGTCGTCGGGCAGCATCCGGTCCAGGACGATCACGTCCCAGGTTTCGTGCAGGGCCTTCTGCAGCCCGTCGGCGCCATCCCGGCACGCGACCGCCGTGTGGCCGCTTTCGTGCAGGCCGTTGCAGATATACCGCGAGGTATCGATTTCGTCTTCGATGACCAGACAACGCATGGGGCAGAGAACTCCTTGAAGACACCGGGGGCGGCACCCCCGGCTCCATAGTCTACCTCTCTGCTGTCCGCAGGCACCTGAACGGCCCGGCGCAAAAAAAATCCCCCACCGCGAACGGTGGGGGATTTTTCAGTCCGGGATCACGCGTCCGAAGACGCGCAGCCTGGATTCCTTACGCAGCCTTGCGGCGCGAGTCGAAACGGCGGGGTGCAGCAGCACCGTCCGTACGGAACTCGCGGCGTTCGCCTTCCGGACGCGGCGAACGCGGACGGTCGGTCTGGCCAGCGGTCACTGGACGGTCGGCCCAGGTGCGGGCAGGACGGTCTGCCGAGAACGAACGCTCGCCTTGCGGACGGGGCGGCTCGTTGCGGAAACCGGCGCCAGCCGATGCACCACGGTCACGCGAGAAGCCTGGCTTCCAGCCCGGCTTGCCGCCAGGACCGCTGCGACGCGGGCCCGAAGGACGGTCGCTGCCTGGACGCGGAGCGCGTTGCGGCTCGAGGCCGGCGATCGTGCTGACTGGCACCGATTGCTCGGTGTAGCGTTCGATCGTACGGACCTTGTGACGCTCGGCGTGGGTGGCCAGGGTAAAGGCAACACCGTCGCGGCCAGCACGGCCGGTACGGCCGATGCGGTGAACGTAGTCTTCAGCCTGCATCGGCAGGTCGAAGTTGATTACGTGGCTGATGCCTTGCACGTCGATGCCGCGGGCAGCGACGTCGGTCGCCACCAGCACTTGCACCTGACCGCGCTGCATCATGCCCAGCGTACGGGTACGCTGGCGCTGATTCATGTCGCCATGAAGGGCGGCAGCCGAGAAACCCTGGTCGGCCAGGTCATTGGCCAGATCATCGGCGGCACGCTTGGTCGACGTGAACACGATGGCCTGTTGCAGGCTGGTGTCGCGCAGCAGGTGGTCCAGCAGACGCGTCTTGTGGCTCATGTCATCCGCATACAGCAGCGTTTGCGTGATGTTGGCGTGCTTTTCCTTCTGGCCAGCGACTTCGATACGCTGCGGGTCACGCATCATGCGCGAGGCCAGCTTGGCGATCGTGCCGTCCAGCGTTGCCGAGAACAGCAGCGTCTGGCGGGAAGCCGGGGTCTTGGCCACGATGGCTTCGATATCGTCGATGAAGCCCATGTCCAGCATGCGGTCGGCTTCGTCCAGCACCAGCGTTTCCACTTCGGCCAGGTTCACACGACCCGATTGCACGTGGTCGAGCAGACGGCCGGGGGTGGCCACCAGCACGTCGACACGACGCGACAGGGCTTTCAATTGCGCGCCATAAGGCATGCCGCCGACGACGGTCGTCGTCTTGAGCCAGCCCAGGGCCTTGCCGAAAACACGGGTAGCGTCCGACACTTGCTGTGCCAGTTCGCGGGTAGGCGTCAACACCAGAATACGGACACCGGCGGCGCGCAGCGGCGAGCCAGCCAGTTGGCGATGCAGGGCCGGCAGCATGAAGGCTGCGGTCTTGCCGCTACCCGTTTGCGACGACACCATGAGATCGTGACCTGCCAGGGCCAGGGGAATTGCCTGGGCCTGCACGGTCGTGGGTTCGGTAAAACCAGCCTCAGCGCACGCGCTGACCAGAGCAGGAGCCAAACCCAATGATTCAAAAGACATTCAATTTCCTTTCGTTGCGATAAACGCTGCGCAACTCGACACACAAGCCGGTCCGGATGTGCCGTGCAAAACGCACACACATATGCGCTTCAGCCGTTGTGCTGAAGCGTTCGAACGAGCAAGCCTGGAAAGCTGGCGCTACGCTGCCGAAGGCGGATATCAGTTACCGCTTCGGACGGATCATCGGCGCCGACCGATATCACCGTGCGCGCTAAGCGAAGGGAAAGACGGGGTCAGAGACGATGCAGTTTTCGGGTGGCGGGTGTCGCCCCCGATCGGCTGCATGGAGGTCACGTCGGTGCCCGTATTTGTGAACAGGGCGGTGACGCAATTGATGCAGTGCAACGATAGTAACCCATTTCCGGACAAAAGTCTCGGCACCTGTTGCTCTGGTCGCACAGACTGAGACCGCCGGGACGCAAAAAGGGGCGCCGGACCGAAGCCGGGCGCCCCTTTCATCACCGTGTCACAGCGTGATCAGTCAGTCAGTTCAACCGCCGGCTGCGGCTTGGCCTTGGGCGATTCCTCGCCAAAGGTCAGCTGGACCGTGTCCTTGTCGTCCACGTCCACGGTCACCTTGCCACCGTTGACGAGCCGGCCGAACAGCAGTTCGTCGGCCAGCGCGCGACGGATCGCGTCCTGGATCAGACGCTGCATGGGCCGGGCGCCCATCAGGGGATCGAAGCCCTTCTTGCCAAGGTGCGCACGCAGGGCATCGGTAAAGATGACCTCGACACGCTTCTCGTGCAATTGCTCTTCAAGCTCCATCAGGAACTTGTCAACCACGCGCAGGATGATGTCCTGGTTCAGCGCAGTGAACGAGATCGTTGCGTCCAGACGGTTGCGGAATTCAGGCGTGAACATGCGCTTGATATCCGCCATTTCGTCGCCGAGCTGACGCGAATTGGTAAAGCCGATCACGTTCTTCTGCAGCGCTTCGGCGCCCGCGTTCGTCGTCATGATGATGATGACGTTGCGGAAGTCCGCCTTGCGGCCGTTGTTGTCGGTCAGCGTCCCGTGGTCCATCACCTGCAGCAGGATGTTGAACACTTCGGGGTGCGCCTTCTCGATTTCGTCGAGCAGCAGCACGCAATGCGGCTTCTTGGCGACGGCCTCGGTCAGCAAACCGCCCTGGTCGAACCCGACATACCCTGGCGGCGCACCGATCAGGCGCGATACCGCGTGGCGTTCCATGTATTCCGACATATCGAACCGCAACAGTTCGATACCCAGGATGAACGCCAGCTGACGCGCGACTTCGGTCTTGCCCACCCCGGTCGGACCCGAGAACAGGAACGAACCGATCGGCTTTTCCGGCTTGCCCAGGCCCGAACGCGCCATCTTGATCGATGCCGACAGCGCATCGATGGCGGCATCCTGACCGAACACCACGGCCTTCAGGTCGCGCTCGAGGGTCGCCAGCTTGCTGCGATCGTCGCTCGATACCGATTGCGGCGGGATCCGGGCGATCTTGGACACGATGTCTTCGATCTCGGTCTTGCCGATCACCTTCTTCTGACGCGACTTGGGCAGGATGCGCTGGGCAGCGCCCGCTTCGTCGATCACGTCGATGGCCTTGTCAGGCAGGTGACGGTCGTTGATGAACTTGGACGACAGTTCCGCCGCGGCCGACAGCGCGGCTGCGGAGTACTTGACGCCGTGGTGGTCTTCGAACTTCTGCTTCAGGCCACGCAGGATCTGCACGGTCTGCTCGACCGTCGGTTCGTTCACGTCCACCTTCTGGAAACGGCGCGACAGCGCGTGGTCCTTTTCGAAGATGCCGCGATACTCGGTATACGTGGTCGCGCCCAGGCACTTCAGCTGGCCCGACGACAGCGCCGGCTTGAGCAGATTGGAGGCGTCCAGAGTCCCACCCGACGCCGCGCCCGCACCGATGAGGGTATGGATCTCGTCGATGAACAGGATGGACCGGGGGCTTTCCTTGAGCTGCTTGAGCACCGCCTTCAGGCGTTGTTCGAAGTCGCCGCGATACTTGGTACCCGCAAGCAGTGCACCCATGTCGAGCGAGTACACGCAGGCGTCGGCCAGCACTTCCGGCACGGTGCCTTCGGTGATGCGCCATGCCAGGCCCTCGGCGATCGCGGTCTTGCCGACCCCGGCTTCGCCCACCAGCAGCGGGTTGTTCTTGCGCCGGCGGCACAGCACCTGGATCACACGTTCAAGCTCGTTGTCGCGCCCGATGAGCGGATCGATCTTGCCGGCCTTGGCGGCCACGTTGAGGTTCTGGGTGTACTGGTCGAGCGGCGACTGCTTGGCCTCGGCTTCCGCTTCAGCTTCCGGCTCTTTGGGCGTATTGGCCGCTTCGAGCTGGGGCTGCTTGGTAATGCCGTGGGACATGAAATTGACCACGTCCAGGCGCGTGATTCCCTGCTGGTGCAGGTAGTACACGGCATGCGAGTCTTTTTCGCCGAAGATCGCGACCAGCACGTTCGACCCGGACACTTCCTTCTTGCCATTGCCCGTACTCTGGACATGCATGATGGCGCGTTGAATCACGCGCTGGAAGCCGAGCGTCGGCTGGGTGTCGGCGTCTTCGGTGCCCGGAATGACGGGCGTGTTGTCGTTGACGAAGTTACGCAGATTGCGCCTGAGGTCGTCGACGTTGGCGGCGCAGGCCCGCAACACTTCCGCTGCCGACGGGTTGTCGAGCAGGGAAAGCAACAGATGCTCCACCGTGATGAACTCATGCCGAGCCTGACGGGCCTCGACAAATGCCATGTGAAGACTAACTTCCAATTCTTGAGAAATCACGCTTCCTCCATGATGCACTGAAGCGGATGCTGGTTCTGCCGCGCAAACCTGCTCACCTGATCGATTTTGGTCTTGGCGATATCGCGCGCATAAACTCCGCACACGCCCCGGCCCTCGAGGTGTACCTTGAGCATGATTTGCGTGGCTTGCTCGCGCCCTTTGCTAAAAAACTTCTCCAGTACCAGCACAACGAACTCCATCGGCGTGAAATCGTCGTTCAACAGTACCACCGTAAACATTGGAGGTGGTTTTGTCTTGGAAGTTTCCCGCTCGAGCAGCGTTGTCTGATTCGGATGAGAATCGAACCCGGTGCTCATGCGCCTATTCTATCCACTCGAAAGTACCCTGCCAGTCACCTTGCCGCCTCATTCCGGGCTAGTGCAAACGGTTCGAGGCCGCGGTGCCAGCTTGAAAGTCATGTGGTGTTGATCATTGCCATATCAACCCCTCACGCTATTAATAACGGATTACGGCCCCGGTCATCCAGCGTTCTTACATCCTGCCGGACCCCACGTGCAGCGCCTGTGTCAGCAGGGAAACGACGCCAGCGGGCTGCACATTTCGGTAGGGAGTTTCATTCATATTACTCCCGTCGCACGGATGTGGCGGTGTCGGGTGATGCCGCGCAGCAATTTTTTTGGCCCCGTGCGCAACAGGGTTATTGCGGTGATCCGCAACATTTTTCTGCCCACCGGCAGACAGCTTGCCGTCAGGCTCCGCGGGGATACGCCATGCTACGCTGCGATCACCCGATCACGGGGCCGGCCGCGTGGTTTCTGCCCTGCGCATCCCGTCCGTCCAACACTGCCTTTGTAATGCCGATCATGACCTCGACCGTTACCCGCACGCCTTCCGCCCTTCCCTTTTCCTTCCGCCGGCTTGCCACGCGCCTGGGCGCAGCCGCGGGCCTGGCCGTGGCCGGCGCGCTGCTGCCGGCGCTGACCTGGGCGCAGGGGATGCCGGTGCAGCAATTGCGCGCGGGCATGCACCTGATCCAGGCAGAAGTGGCCGCTGCCCCCGCTACCCGTGAACGGGGCCTGATGTTCCGCGAGCAGCTGGCGCCCAACGCCGGCATGCTGTTCATATTCGATGCGCCCGCCACGCAATGCATGTGGATGCGCAATACGCTGATCCCGCTGTCGGTGGCCTTTATTGCCGCGGACGGCACCGTCGCCAATATCGAAGACATGGCGCCCAAAACCGAAGACAGCCACTGCGCCGTCAAGCCGGTGCTGTACGCGCTGGAAATGGACAAGGGCTGGTTTGCGCGCCGCGGCATCAAGGCGGGCACCAAGATCGAAGGCATTCCCGGCGTTCGGTAATCTGGCATATGGCGCCCGGCCTTCCATCGGGCGCAAAAGTCTTTTCCGCTTTATCGGTTTCTTCGGTCCGGATGCGCGTCTACAGTAGGCCACGCCACAGACGACGGAGACCGACTTGCGCAACCTCAATGAAGACACCATCACCCAGGCCGTGCTGGCCCGCCATGTGGACGCCCCCAGTCCACGCCTGAAAGAAATCATGACCAGCCTCGTGCAGCACCTGCACAGCTTTGCGCGCGAGGTGAAGCTGACCGAGGCGGAATGGGTGCAGGGCATCGAGTTCCTGACCCAGGTTGGCCACATTACCGACGACAAGCGCCAGGAATTCATCCTGCTGTCCGACACGCTGGGCTTGTCCACCCTGGTGACCGCGATGAACCATCGCAAGCCGCCGTCGTGCACCGAAGCCACCGTGTTCGGGCCCTTCTTTGTGGAAGGGTCGCCCGACTACCAAAACGGCGACGACATTGCCAACGGCGCTCAGGGTGAACCCTGTTTCGTGCGCGGCACGGTCAGAGGCACGAAGGGTGAGGCGATCCCCCACGCCAAGCTGGAAGTCTGGCAGGCCGATGCCGACGGGAACTACGACGTGCAGTACAAGGGCGATCACGGTCACCGCGCGCGCGGCACGCTGTACACCCAGGACGACGGCGGCTTTCACTTCACGTCCATCCTGGCCGAGGCCTATCCCATTCCACACGATGGCCCGGTGGGCCGCATGTTGACCGCGCTCAATCGCCACCCCTGGCGCCCGGCGCATCTGCACTTCATGATCCAGGCTGAAGGCTACGAGACGCTGGTCACCCATGTGTTCCGCGATGGCGATCAGTATCTCGATTCGGATGCCGTGTTCGGGGTACGCTCATCGTTGATCGCGCAGTGGGTGCGCCACGAGCCGGGCGCCACGCCCGCCGGCACCGACAGCGCGACGCCGTTCTACACGCTGGACTTCGACTTCGTGCTGAACCCCAAGAACTAAGTTTTTTTGCCTTGCTGCAACCCCCCTGCCCCACTTCATAACAAGGAGACATCATGTACGACGAGGAAAAACTCGCGATACGCGAACTGATCGAAAACTGGGCGCTGTGGCGCGACGCCGGCGACTGGGAACGTTTTGCCACGGTGTGGCATGACGACGGACGCATGAACGCCACGTGGTGCCAGGCGTCGGCCACGGAGTTCATCAAGCAGAGCCGTGAAGGCATGGACCGCGGCGTCAACATCCTGCATTTTCTGGGCGGATCGACGATCGACCGCGCGGGCGACCGGGCGGTCGTGCAGACCAAGATGACGATCTCGCAGCGGGCCAAGGTGCACGATGTGCTGGTCGACGTGGTGTGCACGGGCAGGTTCTACGACTTCGTGGAAAAACGCGCCGGCAAGTGGGGCGTGGTGGAGCGCCAGCCGATCTATGAAAAGGATCGGATGGACGCCGTGGACCCGTCCGCGACGCTCAAGCTGGACCCGGAACTGCTGTCGCGCTTTGCCGAAGGCTATCGCCACCTGGCGTATCTGCAGGTGGGCATCGGCATGGATGTGAAGACGACGATGCCGGGCTTGAAAGGGCCGGAAGTCGAGGCGCTGTATCAACGCGGCAAGGCCTGGCTGGAGGGATCGGCGCGGCCTTGAGGGTTGATGCGGCGCGATGTTGATGCTTCGACGTTGATGCTTCGATGTCGATGCGGTGATGTTGATGCGGTGATGTTGATGCTGCGACGTCGATGTTGCGACGTCGAGGCGGAGTCACTGCTTCGCGATCGTGTCGCGGTAAATGATTGTGCAGGACCCGGGCGAGGTGGGGCAGACTCCTTGAATCGGTGAACAGGTGGCGGCAACCAGCCGCCCCCTTTTTTGCCGAGATAGTCAGGCTGTCTTACTGATTACCCTGATGGGATTTTCCCTGAAGGCTTGCCCGTTGCCCTACCGTTTTTGCGGGATGCGATCACCATCGTGTTCGGTGCTGGTTGCACCTTCCTTGTATGTCCCACGTTCTTTCACCTTGTGCACTTCCAACACAAGCCCCGCACAGACCGGGGCTACGGAGACAACCATGCACCCTGCTATCCGGCGCCCGCGCGGCGCGCTGCGGTCCGCGCTCGCCTTGGCGCTTCCCGCTCTCGTTTCCCTTGCCCCTGCGGCGCAGGCCCAGGCGCAGTCCCAAGCCCAGGATTGGCCAACGCGGCCGATCCGCATGCTGGTCGGCTTCGGGCCGGGCGGCGGCACCGACATCATTGCGCGGATGGTGGCGCAGCCGCTGGCCGAGCAATTGGGCCAGGCCGTCGTGATCGAGAACAAGCCGGGTGCGGGCGGCACGCTGGCGGCCAACACCGTGGCGCGCGCGGCGCCGGACGGGCACACCGTGTTCGTCATGAACAACGGCCATGCGGTGTCGGCCGCCATGTACAAGCAGCTGCCCTTCGATGCGGTCAAGGACTTCGCGCCGGTGTCGACGCTGTGCGCGCAGCCGCTGGTGGTGGCCGTGGGCAAGAAGAACACGGCCAAGGATCTGCCGGCGTTCCTGGCGATGGCCAAGGCGTCGCCGGGCAAGCTGAACTATGCCAGCGTGGGCGTCGGCAGCACGCAGCATTTTGCGGCCGAACTGCTGCGGCAGATCAGTGGCGCCGACATCCAGCACATTCCGTACAAGGGCACGCCCAACGCAGTGGCCGCTGTACTGGGGGGTGAGGTGGACATGCTGGTGGAAGTCGCATCGCCGCTGCTGGGCCATATCCGCAGCGGTGAATTGAAGGCGCTGGCCGTGACGTCGCCGACGCGGTTCGGCGGTTTGCCAGATACGCCAACAGCGGTCGAGTCGGGCGTGCGGGGCTTTGACGTGACGACCTGGTACGCACTGGCCTTCCCGGCCGGCACGCCTCAACCGGTGGTCGACAAGATGAATCGCGCGCTGACCACGGTGCTGTCATCCGATGCCGTGAAGCAGCAGATGCTGTCGTCGGCGTGCCTGGCGCAAGCATCGACCCCGCAGGCGCTGAATCAGCATCTGGTTGCGGAAATCAACCGGTGGGACGACGTGCGGAACAAGGCCGGAATCGCGAAGGAGTGACAGAGCGCAGGCCGGTTGTCGAATCGTTGCGGGTATCAACGATTCGACGATGGATCGGCGGGCGGCAATAAGCTCGCGGAAAACGACCGCGCGGAAAGCCAGCTGCGCTTAAAAAAGGGACGCCGCGGCGTCCCTTCTGCTTGCTGGCGGCGGTCGCGGTTGCCGCGATCGCGGCGGTCGCGGTTGCCGCGATCGCGGTGGTCGCGGTGGTCGCAGTTGCGGTGGTCGCCGTTGCGATCGCCGCTTACAGCAGCGTCGACACTTCTTCGAAGGCCAGGCGGGGCTGGCGTTCGAACAGTTTGCTTTCGTCGCCAAAGCCCAGCGCGCAAATGAAATTGGCCTGGTAGCGGCCGTCAGCAAAGTATTCGGCGTTGACCTTCGGAATGTCGAAGCCGCTCATGGGGCCGCAGTCCAGGCCAACGGCGCGGGCGGCGATCATGAAGTAGGCGGCCTGCAGCGTGGCGTTGCGTGTGGCGGTGGCGGCGGCCATGGCCGGGTTGCCTTCGAACATTTCCTTGGCGCCTTCGCGGAACCAGATCTTGGGCATGTATTCGTAGAACTTGCTGTCGTTCGCAAAGATCACGATCACAGGCGCCTGACGCACCTTGTCGACGTTGCCCGGGCTGACCATGGTGGACAGACGCTCACGCGCTTCCGGCGTACGCACGAACACCAGACGCATCGGCTGGGTGTTCATCGACGTCGCTCCCATTTTCGCGATGTCGTAGACTTCCTTCAGTTTGTCGTCGGACACCGGCGTGTCGAGCCAGCCGTTGTGCGTGCGGGCCGACATGAACAGCTGGTCGAGAGCATCTTGCGAAATGCGGGGAGCGTTGACGGGCATGACAAATTCCTGGTTGGGCATACGAATGAAGTCGTAGCCGAAAATTATAAGCCGCCCTGACAACCCGCGGCATCACCCCACACAATAAAAGGCAGCAGACCGGGTATGGATCGTTGGCGGGAAATGGAGTTGTTCGTGCAGATCGCGGAACAAGGCAGCCTGACGCGCGCGGCCGAGGCCGTCGGGCTGTCGAACGCTGCTGCCAGCCGGCACCTGAGCACGCTGGAACAGCGCGTGGCCGCCCGGCTGGTCGAACGCAATACCCGCCGCCTGTACCTGACGGAAGTGGGCGAAGCGTTCTATCAGCGCTGCAAGAGCATTCTGGCCGACATGCAGGATGCCGAGTCGATGGCCAATGCCACGGCCGTGAACCCGACCGGCGACCTGCGCATCACGGCGTCGGTGTCGTTTGCGATGCGGCACATTGCGCCTATCCTGCCGGCGTTCACGCAGCGCTATCCGCAGGTCAACGTGCACCTGATGACATCGAACCGGTATTACGACCTGATCGAAAACGGCATTGACCTGGCGATCCGTACGCGCGAAGTGGAATCGGATTCGACCTTGACGATACGCCGCCTGGCCGAGACGCGGCGCGTGCTGGCTGCGTCGCCCCGCTACCTGGATCAGTACGGCACGCCGCAGACGGTGCAGGACCTGTCCCGCCATCGATTGCTGCTGTACACGTACGCGAACCGGTATGACGAATTGCGGTTCACGCGGCGGGGGAACACCGTTGGATCAACGCCTGCCAATGCAAGGACTGCCGCGGCGGCAGCTTCGGCACTCGCATCGGCGCCGGCATCCTCGGCCACGTCGGATGCTGCGTCCACCGTCGCTTCGATCACCGAGTCGATCACGGTCAAGGGACTGCTTGAATCCAATGAAGGCCAGGTACTGGTCGCCGCCGCGCTGGATGGCCTGGGCATCCTGGTTCAGCCCAAATACATCATCTACGACGAGATCGTGGCCGGGCGGCTGGTGCCGGTGCTGGATGACTGGGACCTGCCGCGACTGAGCATCAACCTGGCCTATCCCAATCGTCAGTATCTGCCCGCCAAGACGCGATGTTTCATCGACTTCCTGGCCGCGCATTTCGATGCGATGGAGTTCGGACGGAAGTGGTCGACCTGAACGGCGGTCGACATAAGGTGTCCCACGCAGGCCGTGCGGCCCTGGGTCACCGCACCATCTGAACGATCACCCCATCGCAGACGAAAAAATGCCCAGGTCAACCGCCCCTGGGCATATCCTGAACAGGGCGCCGTGCCCTGCCCGCTTTACACGCGTTCCAGAATGACCGCGATACCCTGGCCCACGCCAATGCACATCGTGCACAGTGCGTAGCGGCCGCCGGTGCGGTGCAGCTGGTTGACCGCGGTGGTGGCCAGACGTGCGCCGCTGGCGCCGAGCGGATGGCCCAGGGCGATCGCGCCGCCATTCGGATTCACCCGCGCGTCGTCATCGGCCAGACCCAGCATGCGCAGCACGGCCAGGCCTTGCGAGGCGAACGCTTCGTTCAGTTCGATCACGTCCATCTGGTCCAGCGTCAGGCCGGTCAGGGCCAGCACTTTTTGCGTGGCCGGGGCCGGGCCGATGCCCATCACGCGCGGCGGCACGCCGGCCGTCGCCATCCCCACGACACGGGCCTTGGGCGTCAGGTTCTGACGCGCGGCTTCGGTTTCGGACGCCAGCAGCAAGGCGCACGCGCCGTCGTTCACGCCCGACGCATTGCCTGCCGTGACCGTGCCATCCGGACGCACGACGCCCTTGAGCTTGGCCAGCGCTTCCATGCTGGTTTCGCGTGGGTGCTCGTCTTTCGATACGATGATCGGATCACCCTTCTTCTGCTTGATGGTCACGGGCGTGATCTCGGCATCGAAGAATCCCGCGCGTTGCGCGGCGGCCGCCTTGCTCTGGCTGGCGAAGGCCATGCGGTCTTGCGCTTCGCGTTCGATCTTGTAGTCGGTGGCGACGTTCTCGCCCGTTTCCGGCATGGCGTCGACGCCGTACATCTCTTTCATCGCCTTGTTGACGAAACGCCAGCCGATGGTGGTGTCATAGATGGCGGCGTTGCGCGAAAAAGCCGTTTCCGCCTTGCCCATCACGAACGGCGCGCGGCTCATGCTTTCCACGCCACCGGCGATCATCAGGCCGGCGTCGCCCGCACGAATGGCGCGGGCGGCGGTGCCCAGGGCGTCCAGGCCGGAGCCGCACAGGCGGTTCACGGTCGATCCGGGCACTTCGATCGGCAGGCCGGCCAGCAGCGCCGACATGCGGGCCACGTTGCGGTTGTCTTCGCCGGCCTGGTTCGCGCAGCCGTAGATCACGTCGGTGATCGCCGCCCAGTCCAGGCCGGGGTTGCGTTCCATCAAGGCCTTGATCGGGATCGCACCGAGGTCGTCGGCGCGGACCGACGACAGCGCGCCGCCGTAACGACCGAAGGGAGTACGGATGGCATCGCAAATGAAAGCGTGTGAACTCATGATGTGTCCCTGATGTTTTGACTAGTGGCTATTTTCAACTAGGAAGGCGATCGTCGCGTGCATATCAGCTTAGCCCTTGGGCCGCTTGCCTTCCCACGCGTCCTGCAATAACTGGCGAAGCGCGGTCCGTTCGATGGGCCGCGGATTCCAATACGGGTTGCCGACGGCGATGTCGGCGGCGCGGTCCAGGTCGGCTTCCTGCATGCCGATATCGCGCAGCGCGACCGGTGCCCCTTGCGACTGCGCCAAGTCAAACAATCCGCCTGCCGCGTCATCGGGCGAACCGATCGCCCGGCCGATCCGCGCCATGACGTCCGGCACGGCGCGGGTGTTGTAGGCCATGGCGTGCGGCAGCACCACGGTGTGCACTTCGGCGTGCGGCAGGTTGAAACTGCCGCCCAGCGTGTGGCACAGCTTGTGGTGCAGGGCCATGCCGACGTTGCCCAGCACGGTGCCGCACAGCCACGCGCCGTACAACGCGTCGCTGCGTGCCGACAGGTCGGCGGGATCGGCCTTGAGCGCCGGCAAGGCACGCGACATGGCACGCAGGCCTTCTTCGGCCAGCAGACCCATGATGGGATTGGTGTCTTGCGCGTACAGCCCTTCGGCCGCGTGCGCCATGGCGTTCAGGCCGCTGGTGATCGACAGGCCGACGGGCAGGCCGATCGTCAGTTCCGGATCGTAGATCACGGTGCGCGGCAGCACGCGCAGGTCTTTGCCGGTCTTTTTCAGACCCGCTTCGGTAATGCCGTAGATCGGGGTCATTTCCGATCCGGCATAGGTGGTCGGGATCGCCAGGATGGGCAGGCCCGAGTCCAGTGCGATCGCCTTGCCCAGGCCCGTGGTGGACCCGCCGCCGATCGCAATGGCGCAGTCCGCGCCCATCCGCTGCGCTTCGGCGCGCGCTTCCCGCGCCGACTCGATGGGGACATGCATCACGGCCTGGTCGAAGATGCCTGCCGCGCGATCGCCGATGATCGCGGCGACGCGCTCCGCCTGATCGCGCTGGCCCGGCGTGCACAGGACCAGCGCCCGGCGGGCGCCCAGCAGCTCGATTTCGCGTTCGAGGTGCTGCAGGGACCCCGCGCCGAACACGACGCGGGACGCAATGCCGGTGTAGACGAAGGCGTCCACGATCAGTCCTTCAGGAGCGGCACGTTGCAGAGACGCTGCAGTTCGTCGAACGACAGGCCGTCCACCCGATCGATCACCCGCACGCCGTCCGACGTGATGTCGAACACCGCCAGGTCGGAATACACGCGGCTGACGCAGGCAACGCCGGTCAATGGATAGGTGCAGGCCGCCACCAGCTTGCTTTCGCCGGTTTTGGTCAGCAGGTCCATCATCACGAACACGTCCTTGGCGCCAATGGCCAGGTCCATGGCGCCGCCCACGGCGGGAATCGCGTCGGGCGCGCCGGTGTGCCAGTTGGCCAGGTCACCCTTGACCGACACCTGGAAGGCGCCCAGGACGCAGATGTCCAGGTGGCCGCCGCGCATCATGCCGAACGAATCGGCGTGATGGAAGAAGGCCGCGCCGGGCAGCGTGGTGACAGGCTGCTTGCCGGCATTGATCAGGTCCCAGTCTTCTTTGCCCTTGGCAGGCGCGGGGCCCATGCCTAGCAGGCCGTTTTCGGTGTGCAGCAGCACTTCGCGGTCGGCCGGCAGGTGGTTCGCCACCAGGGTCGGCAAGCCGATGCCCAGGTTCACATACGCGCCTTCCGGAATGTCGCGGGCCACCCGCGCAGCGATCTGGTCTCGATTCATCTTGTTCATGGCGGCTACCTTATGCGGCGACGGGTTGAGGGGCTTGCGCGGCGACCTGCACCACACGTTTGACGAAGATGCCGGGGGTGACCACCGCTTCGGGATCCAGTTCGCCCAGTTCGACGACTTCGCGCACCTGCGCGATGGCCAGCTTGGACGCCGTCGCCATGATCGGGCCGAAATTGCGGGCCGTCTTGTTGTAGGTCAGGTTGCCCCAGCGGTCGCCGCGGTCTGCCGAGATCAGGGCGACGTCGCCGAAGATCGGGCTTTCCAGCACGTATTCACGGCCATTGATGACGCGCGTTTCCTTGCCTTCGGCCAGCAGCGTGCCGGCGCCGGTAGGCGTGAAGAAACCGCCAATACCGGCGCCCGCCGCGCGGATGCGCTCGGCCAGGTTGCCCTGGGGCACCAGTTCCAGTTCCAGCTTGCCGGCGCGGTACAGCTCGTCGAACACCCACGAGTCGGACTGGCGCGGGAAGGAGCAGATGACCTTGCGGACGCGTTCGGTCTTGAGCAGCGCGGCCAGGCCGGTGTAGCCGTTGCCGGCGTTGTTGTTCACGACGACGAGGTCTTTGGCGCCCTGCTCGATCAGCCCGTCGATCAGGGCATTGGGCAGGCCAGCCGTGCCGAAGCCGCCGATCAGGATGGTGGAGCCGTCTTTGACGTCTGCCAAGGCTTCGGCGACCGAAGCAACGATTTTGTTGATCATGAATGTCTCCGCGCGGGGCCTGGACCTGAGATCGGGTCTGGCGGACGCGCCTGGTTACGTCAGAAGTCGATCCAAATGTTCTTTACACGAACTTTTGTTCGGACAATAAACATTATCCTGCTTATCGGGCAGCGCCACAAGTCATCGCAAGCCCGCAGCCGGCGGGTTACTTGCCGGACGCGGCGGTGCCGGGCAGGCCGCGCACGGTGAATGACACGCTATCGTAGCGCCCCGCTTCGTCCATGGCGGTCACGGCGTGCTTGCCGTTTTCCCTGAGTTTCAGGGTGACGGCGGCCGTCCCGGGCGATTGCTGCTGCGGCTGGCCGTCCAGCAGCCACCACACGGTGCCACTGCCGCCCAACGCACGCACCCCGACCGTAATGTCGCGGCCGCCCGGCACGGGCAGCAACTGCGCACCGGTGTCCACGCCTTCGATCCGCAGGCCCGACCGGGCACCGGCCGCGCGGCAGGCCGGGTCCCAGGGCGGCGGGGCGTAGGCGGCCAGCAGGCCCGATTCCAGCCAGGGTTGCAGATAGGTGGGCCAGCGCGCCACCTGCACCGGTTCGCCCGGCACGCTGCAGGTGGGCCGGGTGCGGTGGCCGGTGATTGGGGAAATCCACAGCGTTTCGATCGGTCCGGCAGGTGCGACGCGGTCTGGCAGCGTGGGCGGCACGGCGCCATCCAGCGCCCAGGCCTGGCGGCGGATCTGACATAAGGCAGGTGACGTGACCGATGCGGCCAGCCCCAGGGGCCAACAGATCGACACCTGGGTGACTTCGGCAGGCGGCTTGCGCGGCGCAGGCGGTGGCGCGGGCAAGGCGGCCACGATGTCCTGCAGCAGCGGCGCGGCCACGTTGGCGCCGAAGAATCCCGGGTTCGGCGTGCCGTCGGGCCGGCCCACCCACACGCCGATCGTGAAGCCGTCGGTCACCCCGACCGCCCAGGCGTCGCGAAAGCCGAAACTCGTACCGGTCTTCCACGCCAGCCCGCGCGGACCGTCGTAGAACGGGCGATCCGGGTGGCCGCCGTTTTCCAGGATCTCGCGCACGATAAACGCGGCGCCCGGACTCATGATGCGCGCCTCGACCCGCGGCGCGTCAGGTTCCAGCCGGGGCTGTCCGGCCATGCCACCGCGCGCCAGCGCCCGGTAGGCCGCGACCAGCTCTTCCAGCGTGGTGCCGCCGCCGCCCAGGATCAGACTCAGGTTGGGCGAAATCCCGGTCCCCATGCGCAGCCGCAGCCCGGCGGCGCGCAAATTGGACGCAAAACGCGCCGGACCGACCCGGTCCAGCAGGTCGACGGCCGGCACATTCAGGGATCGCTGCAGGGCGTCCGACACGCTGACCGGGCCCGAAAACGCCGCCTGGAAGTTGCCGGGGCGGTAGCCACCAAAGGATTGCGGCGCATCCACCAGCAGACTTTCGGAATGGATCAGCCCGTCGTCCAGCGCCATGGCATACAGGAACGGTTTGAGGGTGGACCCGGGCGACCGCACGCCGCGCACCATGTCGACGTGATTCGCGCGGCGCCGGTCGGAAAAGTCGGCGGATCCCGCGTAGACCTTGGTCGCCAGGGTGTCGTTGTCCATGACCAGCACGGCCATGGATACCTTGGGCGGCAAGGCGTCGACGCGGTCCAGCAGCATGGTTTCGACGGCGGATTGCAGTTCGATGTCCAGGGTGGACCGGACGACCGTGCGAGCCGTGGTGGGCAGCGATGCAGCCCGCAGTGGCAGGCCGGGCGGAACGGCGGCGGATGGCGCAGACGCGGATCCGCGCGAAGCACCCGATGCAATGTCTGCCGCTGGGTTCGGGCCCTGCCCAGTGCCCGAACCACCGGGCGGCCTGGACCCCGTTTTGGCTGACGACTCCCGCGCCAATACCCGCGTGCCCTGCCGCAGCCGTTCCGCCGCCAGCGGCGCAAGCCAGCGCGCCCGCAGCGGCTGGACGATCACCTGTTCGATGCGCGCGTCGGCCACCGTGGCGGCGTCCCACGTGCCCAGGTCGCGCAGGCGGTCCAGCACCTTGTCGCGCGCGGCCTGCGCGGCGGCGGGAGCACGGTCGGGCCGCAAGCGCGACGGCGCCTGGGGCAGCGCGGTCAGCAGCGCCGCCTCGGCATGACTCAGTTGGGATGAGGGCTTGCCCAGGTAGGCGCGGCTGGCCATTTCTACGCCTTCGACGATGCCGCCCATGGGCGCATGGTTCAGGTATAGCGCCAGGATCTGGGCCTTGGACAGATGCCATTCCAGCTGCAGCGCGCGCAGCACCTGCCGCAGCTTGCCGCGCAGGCTACGGTCACCATAATGCAGACGCGGATCGACCATGCGCGCCACCTGCATGGTCAAGGTCGATCCGCCGGACACGACCCGGCCACTGCGCGCCCACTGCCATGCGGCGCGCGCCATGGCGACCGGGTTCACGCCGGGGTGCCAATAAAACCAGCGGTCTTCGAAGGTGAGCAAGGCGTCGTAATACAGCGGCGATACCTGATCGGCGGCCACGGGATAACGCCAGACGCCGTCGGCGCTCGGGTAGGTGCGCAGCGGTGTTCCGTCTTCGGCTGTCACGACCAGCCCGCCGTCGGGCCGGGCCAGCGCGGCGCGGGGCAGCGGGAAAGCCAGGTCCAAGGCGAGCAGCGTAATCACTGATACCAGCCCGGTGGCCAGCAGGACGCGGGCCGGGCGCCTCAGAGCGACGCGCCGCCTGGCCCGAGGCGACCCCTGGCCGGAGGCGCTGCCCTGCGCGCCGCGCTCACCGGCGGCCTCGCTCCTGGCGGCCTCCTCCCCGGCAGCGCCCGCCTCCGGCGCCGCGTCCGCCGCGGCCCGATCCTGCTCCTTTCGACGCCGCATCCCCCTTCGCCTTAGCGCGCGCTACCTGCTGCCCCGCGTGGGTCCTGGATCACCAGGCCGGCGCTTTGCGTGCCTACGCCGCGCACGTCGGGCCGGTACATGTCTTCGACCACTGGCGCCGGGACCACGAAGCGTCCAGGGGTCACCACGCGCACCTTGTAGAACACCGTCACGGTGCCCTGGATACGCACGGCGGCCACGTAGCGGTCGTCGCGGTATTCGCGGTGCTTGATGGCCGGATCGTTCAGGGCTTCAGCCACATCCTTGCCACCGATGGACCAGTTTTCCAGCCCCGCACCCTGGGTCAGGTTCAGGTTTTCGACCTCGAACCCGGCCGGCACCCGATCAACGATCAGGCCGTCTTCGATCCGCCGGTCCGCCGTCGCGTCCAGCTTCACGATCAGCGTGTCGCCGGTCTTCAGGCTGCGTCCGGTCCACGTCTTGCCATCGGCCTCATACCAGGTCCGCACGATACGCACACCGTTGGATTTGGGTTCGGCTGGCGCCGTCGGATAGCCCTGGATGTCGGCTTCGACAAACAGCACATCGGTGCCCTGGTTGATCACCTCGACCCCCTGCTGCAGCTGATCGCCCGCCACCGTGCGCGATTCGCTGGTGCGCGACGTCAGGGTCTCGTCCTTCGCCCCGTTACGCAGCACCGCGGTCCACGCCGCATCGTTCTGGCCACCGGCCGCGCGTGCCGCCAGGAACAAGGCCAGCTGTTCCTGCGTGGACAGGTAAGGCCGTCCTGCCAGACGCCCGGCCAGGTCATTCAGCATGACTTCGCGGCGCGGGTGGGTCAGGTTGTTCTGCGCCATCAGCGCGTAACTCATGGCCATGTCACGCACGGGCGAACCATAGTCGCCCAGCCATTCGCCATAGCCGCCGCCTCGTCCGGCATCGATGCCGTAAGGCCGCGCCATGGCATCGTCCAGGGCCACCTTGGAACGCGCTTCATCACCCATCAGCTTGAGCGCCACCGCCAGGTGCACCAAGGGCAGCGGCGACCGCGCGCGGTTGCGGAAGCTGTCATGCAGCACGCGCAGGGTGGACAGCGGCGCCTTCTGGTCACGGGCCAGCACATAGGCTGCATTGGCCAGTTCGGCAAACCGGCGATGCCCGTTGCGCAGCGCGTCGTAGTCCGTGTCACGCAGGCGCGTGCCCACGGCCAGGTCCTTCTGCAGATTGGCAGGCAGGGCGGGAATGTTGGCCACGCCCTGCTGCAGTTGCGTCAGCAACCATTCCTGGCTGCGCCGCGCCATCGTGTCGGGCACGTTGAAGCCATTGGTCCGCGCATCCTGCAGGAAGCCGGTCACGTAGGCGCTCAGCCAGATTTCCTGCGCGCCATCGCCCCACAAGGTAAAGCCGCCCGATGCCTTCTGCTGGCCGGCGATCCGGGCGATGGCGCCTTCCAGCATGCGTTCCCGTTCGGCGCGGGTGCGCGGCGTCAGGCCATAGGCCTTGGCCTGCACCTCGTCGATAAAGACGTGCGGATAGGCGGCGCTGGCGGTCTGCTCCAGGCACCCGTACGGGTAGTCCAGCAGCCCTTGCACCAGCCGGCCGATGTTGAACGGCGGCCGGTTCGAGATCGACATGCCCACCGTCACGGACTCGTTATAGAAGCGCGACGTCCAGGTCGGTTCGAGCCGGAAGCTGCTGCCCGGTTCGACGCGGGCGCGTTTGACTTCCCGCTCGGCCGGCACGGCAGGCTGCACCTGCAACAGCGATTCCCGCACGATATGCAGCGGTTCCGTCGACCCCGCGGCGGGTGCGCCATCCACCACCAGGCGCAGGCGTCCGAGTCCATACGCGCCCGTGGCTTCAGCGCCAAAACGCAGGGTGGTGCGTTGCTTGTCGGCCAGCGTGACCGTGCGTGATCCCTCGCGGATGCGCACCGGGTCCAGCCCTTCCAGACGGATCGACAGGTTCTGCGGCGCGCCGCTCAGGTTGGTCACGTCCAGCGCCAACGTCACCTCGTCGCCCGGGCTGATGAAGCGCGGCGTGGACAGTTCGGCCACCACCGGCGCAGCCACCACCATCTCGGCCTGCGCGCTGCCGTAACGGTCTTGCGTGAAGGCCGTGGCCATGATGCGCAAGGTGCCGTTGAAGTCCGGCAGGTCGAGCGGCACGGTGGCTTC
The DNA here is from genome assembly GCF_013408655.1 of Pigmentiphaga litoralis. Lineage (NCBI taxonomy): Bacteria > Pseudomonadati > Pseudomonadota > Betaproteobacteria > Burkholderiales > Alcaligenaceae > Pigmentiphaga > Pigmentiphaga litoralis. The sequence goes on along the minus strand of NZ_JACCBP010000003.1, from coordinate 341,886 downwards.
GCCGCTGGCATCCAGCTTGACCGGGCCGCTGAACAGATCCACCAGCCGCACCTTGGTTGGCAGGCTGCGCGTATCGCGCGACGCCGCGTCACCGCCCCACTTCAGCTTGCCCTGCGTGCCGTCCATCTTTTCGATCAGCTTGCCGTACAGGTCCAGCAATTCGGGCGCGTAGCGATGCTTGCCGAAAAAGAAGTCGAAGGGGTCCGGGGATGCATAGCGCGTGATGTTGAGGATGCCCAGGTCCACGGCGGACACCGTGACGTACGCCGACTGATCGGCCGCCTCGGACGACCGTTTGTCCAGGTTGCCCACCTTCACCTTCACGGTGGTGCGCTTTTCGGGCAGCACCTTGGCCGGGGCCGTCAACGCGACCGACAGCTTGCGATCGTCCCGCGCCAGCGGCAGATGGATCAGGCCCAGCGCCCGGGCGGGCGTGACGCGATCGCCTTCGCTGCCGGGCCGGAACACGGCCACCGACACGTACAGATCGTGCCGCTTCCAGTCCTTGCCGACCGGAATGGTGATGGTGCTGCCCGACGCTTTGACGGACGTGCGCTGCGACCACAACACCTTGTCGCCTTCCACGGCGATCAGGGCTTCGCCATCGTGCGGCGGTGTGATCGTCAGGGTCACGTCGTCGCCTTCCCGCACCGGCGCCTTGTCCAGCTTCAGTTGCACGCGATCGGGGCGGTTGCCCATGTCTTCGGCATCTTGCGCGCCCCAGCCGGCGTAGAAGCGATAGCGCATCGTCTCGCCGGTGTCGGGGTCGCTGATCTCCAGGCGGTAACGGCCGTAGGTGACTGGCAGGCCCAGCTTGATCCGTTCGCGCAGCGCGATGGTGCGCGAATCGATCAGGTCTTCGTTTTCGGTAAAGCCGCTGTTCCAGCCGCGCTGATCATCGAAGCGCCAGTAGTACTGGCGTTCTTCGCGGTACAGGCGCAGCTGCGCGCTTTCCAGCGGCACGAACTTGCCGGCCGCATCCACCCGCACGGCTTCGAATTCGGCCAGCGCGCCTTCGCGCGCCACGTCACGGTCGAACAGGGGGCGCACGGCAATCAGCGCCTTGGCCGGCCACACGGCGCGGTCAATCGACCGCACCACGGGCCGCCCGCCCGATTCCAGCAGGCTGACACTCGTCTTCACTTTCATGGGCGAATGCGTGCCGTCGACATCCAGTGGCACCGTCAAGGTCACGGCGCCGCGTTCGTCCAGTTCGGTTTCTTCCAGATCCTTGCGCTGCTTGCGGCTGTCGTCGGCAAAGTCGCCAAAAATGAAGCCGGGCAGTTGCGTCGGCAAGGCCAGGCGGTCGCGCTGCACCGACACCACGCCCAGCACACGATTGCCCGCGGCAGGCGATCCGTACAGATAATCGCCGCGCACCTGCACCTTCAATTCGTCGCCCGGCGACAGGATCTGCTGCCGCGACTGCAGGTCCAGCTTCATGCGTTCCGGGAGGAATTCTTCGACCTGGAATTTCCACGATGCATCGGCACTGCGCGCCGCCGGATCCAGCCGCACTTCCAGCAGCCAGCTGCCGGTCTGCGCGTCGGCGGGCAGCACGATGGGCTGCTGCACATACCCGGGCAGATTGGCCTGCGGACGCCACACGGCGGTCTGCATCACGCGACCATCGGGACGCTTCAGGGTGGCCGTCAATGGCATGGCGGCAACCGGCGCGCCATCGGGATTGCGGGCCAGCACCGACACGTCGAAACGTTCGCCCGGCCGGTACAGATCACGGCCGGCATACACGAACAGCTTGTTGTTGCGCGACGGGTAGCCGCCCACATCGAATTCCGACAGGTCCAGCGCCGGTTCCTGCAAGGCCACCACCGACATCTCATTGCCACGCCGGCCCAGCAGCACCCGCGCCGCATCCACGTCGCCCGTGAATACCGCGTGGCCCTGGCCATCGGCCTTGGCCTTGCCGAGCGACTTGGCCTTGTCATCCAGCAGTTCGAATTCCACATCGCCGACAGCCTTGCCGCTTTTCAACGAGGTGGCAAACGCGTCCAGCTGATTCGGATACCGCCGGGCATGCAGGCCAACATCGGTCACATAGAAATACGTGACCTGGTATTCGTCGCGAAAGCGTCCGGGCTGCGTCATGACCGCTACGTAGATGCCGGGCTCTTTCAACTCCTTGATCGTTTCGACCGGCAGGAAGGTGACATGGCGCCGGTTGGCGGAGGCGTCGGCCAGGAAGCGGCCCTGGTACACGCTGCGCGACATGGACTTGAGGCGGTCCAGGTCCCACAGGCTGACCGTGCCTTTCAAACCGGTGTTGCCGCCGTAGTCATTGTCATAGTCCGATCCGGCATCCGGGTCGGCATCGGCGCTGGCATCGGCCTCAGCTGCCTTGGCCGGGCCCCGCACGCCCAGCGCGCTTTCATAGAACGTCGGCAGATTGGCGGCATCGACGCGCAGGAACTGCACGTCCACTTCGGGTGTGTTGACGGTCACGACCGGCAGTCCGCCGTTCTGGCCGGCGGGCAGCACCACGCCCTTGCTGGCGAAATAGAAGGACGGCGGCATGGCCTCGCTGGCGACTTCGCAGGTGCTCAGGCTGTCCAGGGTCTGGCCCGACGCGTTCTTCAGCCCGCTGCTGATGCCGATCTTGTATTTGCGCTGGGGCTGGATCGCCGGGAAGTACACGACGCGGGGATTGTCGCCCACCACCCAGCTGCCCTTGGCCACATTGCCGGCGGCCACTTCGTCGGTGGCGACCGGCTTGCCGGACACGGCCGACGCGTCGGCATCGGCGGCGTTGAACGCACCCAGGTCGGACACCTGCAGGTAGTTGTCGAAGCGCTGGCGGCGGTCGACCGGCTGGGAGAAGGTCACGGCAAGCGCCGGCGACTCGTCGAACAGGCGGGCCTTGCAATCCAGGGCCACGAAGGTGTCGCTGCCGGATCCGCCGTCGACGACGGTGACGGCAGTGCCGTCATCCCCCGAACGCGACCCGTTCCACCACCACGCGGCCCCCGCCGCGGCCACGACCACTCCGCATACGACGGCCACGGCCGCCGTCCTGCCTGCTTTCCAGCCCATACGTCTCCCCGGTCGGCACCGATGTGCCCGATTTCCCCAGGCGTATTAGGGCGCAAAGCCGGCCGTTTGGAAAGTGCCCACGGCAATAACTTACAGTTATGGGCTTGCCGTTCGCGGCGCATCGGCAAGGGCTTCCTTGCGGAAACGCAGCGCCACGGCGTGGTAGAAGGGCCGGGGGCAGAACTGGCGCGAGACCAGCGACGCCAGCAGCGTGGCGACCAGCAGGTGGAACATCAGGTCCTGGCTGCGCGTCATCTCCATCACGATCACGCTGGCCGTGATGGGCGCCTGCGTGGCGGCCGCCAGAAAGGCCGCCATCGAGAGCAAGGCCAGGGTACGGGGGTCGGCCACCGGTCCGGCCAGTTGCACCAGGTGTTCGCCAATGCCCGCGCCGATCGCCAGCGCCGGCGTGAAGATGCCGCCTGGAATGCCCGCAAAGTACGAGGCCACCGTGGCCACCCATTTGGCGATCCCGAAGCCTGACGATTCGATCGGATGGCCATTGAGCAGAGCCGCCGACGCCTCATAACCTGTGCCGTAGGTTTCGCCATGCGTGAGCAGTCCCAGCACCGCCACCACGATGCCGCACACGAACGCCAGACGCACGGGGTGCGCCACCACCCAGGCGCGCCAGGCGGCCGGCACCACGCCAGCCGCGCCCCGGATCAGGGTGGCCGCAAAGATGCCGCCCAGCACTCCATTCACCAACGCGCACGCCAGGGTCCAGCCCCAGGCCGCACCCGCCCACTGCATGGGGTCGTTGATGTGGAAGTACGGATTGTTGCCGGCAATGGCCAGTGCAATGAACCCTGCGCACAGCACACCCGACAGGGCCAGCCGGTCCCAGCGGACGCCCGCGCCGCGGCCGAGTTCTTCGATCGCGAACACGACACCCGCCAGCGGCGTATTGAATGCCGCGGCCAGTCCGCCGGCTGCGCCCGCCGCCACCAGTTCATGCGCGCGAAAGCGCAGCCGCACGCCAATGCGCGACTGCCAGTAGCGTCCCCAGGCCAGCATGGCCGCGGCGCCGACCTGCACCGACGGCCCTTCGCGGCCCACCGACGCCCCGGCCAGCAAGGCGGCGGCGGTCAGCGGAATTTTCCATAAGGCCTGCCGCAGCGAGACCAGCCCGCCCTGCCCGATGTCCACCGGCAAGGTGGTGGACGCGATCACTTGCGGGATACCGCTGCCGCGCGCGAAGGGCGCCAGCCGCAGCGTCAGCCAGCGGATCGCCGCCAGCGCGCAAGGCAGGATGATAAACGCCGCCGACGGCGCCGCGGTGGTCCACCGCGTGTTCCACGCCAGCGCGATTTCCGCCATCCACGCAAAGGCCAGCGACAGCAGCGCCACCAGCGCCGCGCCGCACAGCACCAGCGCGTACCGGAAGGTTTTGTGCGAAGCGCGCCGCATCTGACGATGCTTGCGGCGAAGGGTGCCCCGCGCACGGCTGCGCAGCGGGTCGAATCGGCGTGGCGTCACGGCAAGGTCCTGCCTGCTAGGGGGATGGAAACGGGTACGGAAGAAAGGGGATAAAAAAAACGCGGTGCCAGGACACTGCCAGGGGCAAGGTCCGTGCACCGCGCGTCGCTTCGTGCGCCGGACGGAGGCTTTCCCGGTCCGGCGTCACGCAGGCGTCGATCCTGGAATCAGCCCAGGTTCTTGGCAGCGAAGTCCCAGTTCACCAGCGCCCAGAAGTTTTCCAGGTACTTGGGACGGGCATTGCGGTAGTCGATGTAATAGGCGTGTTCCCACACATCACAGGTCAGCAGCGGCACGTCGGACGTGGTCAGCGGCGTGGCGGCGTTGCTGGTGTTGACGATGTCGACCGAACCGTCGGCCTTCTTCACCAGCCAGGTCCAGCCCGAACCGAAGTTGCCGGCGGCGGACTTGTTGAAGGCTTCCTTGAATGCGGCCAGATCGCCCCACTTTGCCTTGATGGCGTCGGCCAGTGCGCCCGATGCGTCACCGCCGCCGTTGGGCGACAGGCTGTTCCAGTAGAACGTGTGGTTCCAGACCTGGGCTGCGTTGTTGAACACGCCACCCGACGACTTCTTGATGATGTCTTCGAGCGACGCGCTTTCGAATTCGGTGCCCTTGATCAGGTTGTTCAGGTTCGTGACGTAGGTCTGGTGGTGCTTGCCGTAGTGGAACTCCAGGGTTTCCTTGGAGATGTGCGGCGCCAGAGCATCCATGGGATATGGCAACGGCGGAAGGGTATGTTCCATCTGAGAGCTCCTGTGTGGTGTTTGGGGTACTGCTAGGGGTACAGCGCCGCATTTTATCGGCAACTGTCGCGTAAAGGGGTCATGTCCCCGCGTGACGAATGGTTAAGGTCGGGCAAAAAGGGCCTAGGCCAGCGGCAGATCGGGGGCTATCTGCGCCACCGTCGCCTTGGCCGTTCCTTCGGAAAAGTGCAGATCGACCGTCTCGCCGACCTTCAGGGCGGCGGCTTCCCGCACGATGCGGCCGCGGCCGTCGCGGGCAATCGCATAGCCCCGCGCCAGCGTCTGCTGCGGGCCCAGGGCGCGCAATTGATCCAGCCGGCCGTCCACCCGCGCCGCCAGCCGCGCCAGGTAGGCCGCTTCGGCCAGGCGCAGGCGGCGGCCCAGTTCCCGCACCTGCACCTGGCAGGCGCCCGGATCCGGCAATTCGGTGGTCAGCCGCTGGCGCAGCAGCGCCACGTGACCGGCGCGATCCCGCTGCAGGTGGCGCCAGGCGCCCGACAGATCGCGCGACAGGGTCGTCAGCCGTTCGCGCTGGCGCTCCAGCCGCTGCCGGGGCGAAACCAGCTGGCCGGCCAGCCGGTCCACCCGCTGCGCCATGCGTTCCAGCCGGCGCTGCTGCAGGCGCGTCAGCGTCGAGGCGGCCTGCGCCACCCGAGCCAGCCACTGCGATTGCGGCAGGCAGGCCAGTTCGGCCGCCGCCGTGGGCGTCGGCGCGCGCAGGTCGGCCACGAAATCGGCGATCGTAAAGTCGGTTTCGTGCCCCACGCCGCAAATGATCGTGATGGCGCTGTCGTGAATCGCCCGCGCCAGCGCTTCGTTGTTGAAACTCCAGAGGTCTTCGATGCTGCCGCCGCCCCGCACCAGCAGCAGGGTGTCGACTTCCTTGCGGCGGTTGGCCGTCACTATCGCCTGCACCAGCCGGCCGGCGGCCTCTTCGCCCTGCACCGGGGCCGGGTACACGATCACCGGCACATGGGGCGCGCGCCGCGCCAGCGCGGTCAGCACATCGCGCAGGGCCGCGGCCTGCAACGACGTAATGACGCCGATCGCCTTGGGCAACGCCACCGGCGCGCGTTTGCGGTCGGCATCGAACAGCCCTTCGGCCGTCAGCTTTTCCTTCAGGCGCACAAAGGCTTCGAACAGATCGCCCTGCCCGGCCCGTCGCATGGCTTCCACCTGCAGCTGGTAGTCGCCGCGAGGCTCGTACAGCGACACCTTGCAGCGGACTTCGATCTGGTCGCCATTGCGGGGCGTGAAGCCGACCAGGCTGGCCCGGCCCCGGAACATGACGCCCCGGGCCGCGGCCGTGCCGTCCTTCAGCGTGAAATACCAGTGGCCTGACGCCGCCGCCGTGAAATTGCTGACCTCGCCGCGCACCCACATCAGCGGGATGCTGCGCTCCAGCAAACTCGCCACGGCGCGGTTGAGCTGAGAGATTGTGAGAATTTCCCGCGACATTCCGTCATGTGCGCCCGCAAACGTAGCGCTCATGAGGCTTTCCGGGCGAGAACCTGTCCACAGGCGCGCCAGTCGTGGTTGTCAAGTAATTTCTCTGTCATACGCCTTGTTCTTACCGAATAAGCTTTTGATTTCATTGAAAATTTATGCATGGCGCCCGGTGACCACAACGCAGGCACCCTAGCTGGAGCCGCATGGTTTCAGGCCGGGGGCCGACTTGTGCACACCATTATCCACAGAATCTGTGGATACTTTCAGACGATGGTCAGCTTGCCCTGGGGCCCCGCCGCGCCGTACATTCTCGCCTTCACTGCATAAGGAGAGCATCTTTGCTCGCCATCATCCGCGACGCGGGCTGGCCGATCTGGCCGCTCATCGCCACGTCTTTCCTCGCCCTGACCCTGATTGTCGAACGCCTGCTTGCGCTGCGGCGCACGCGTGTCCTGCCGCCCGCCGTGCTGGATGACGTGCTGGGCCTAGTGCAGAAAAAGCGCATCACGCCCGACATCATCGACAAGCTGGACGCCAGTTCGCCCCTGGGCCGCGTCCTGGCGACCGGCCTGCGCCATCGCCACCGCACCCGGTCGGCGACGCAGGAAGCGCTGGAAGCCACCGGTCATTCGGTCGCCCACGACCTGGGCCGCCACGTGGGCGCCATCGGCACCATCGCCGCCGTCGCCCCGCTGATGGGGCTGTTCGGCACCGTGGTCGGCATGATCGAGATCTTTGGCGCGTATTCGCCGGTGGGCAATGATCCGTCGACCCTGGCCAAGGGCATCTCGGTGGCACTGTACAACACGGGCTTCGGCATCTTCATCGCCATCCCGGCCATGGTGTTCTACCGCTACCTGCGTACCCGCATCGAAGATTACCTGCACGACCTGGAGCAGGCGGCGATCCGCCTGGTGGACACCCTGCATGACGAGTAACCGGCTTCCAGGCCTGGCGGCGCAAGGCGACACAGCATGAATTTTCGCAGAAGACGCCACATCGAAGATCCGGAGATCAACCTGATCCCGCTGATCGACGTGCTGCTGGTGATCATGATTTTCCTGGCGGCCTCGACCTCGTTTTCGAAGTTCAGCCAGCTGTCGATCACGCTGCCCACGGCCAGCAACGACACACGCGCCGCGCCGCCGCAGGTGACGGTGACGGTTGCCGCCGACGGGCGCTACGCCCTGAACGGCCGCGCGCTGCAGTACCGCGACGCGGAAACCCTGTCGCAGGCCTTGCGGGCCGCGGTACAGGGGCGCACCGAACCGTCGCTGGTGATCGACGCCGACGCCGGCGCGACGCACCAGTCGGTGGTCAACGCCATGGAAGCGGCCCGCCTGGCGGGCATTGCACGCGTCGGGTTCACGACGCGCACGAACCCGGGCGCCAAGCGCTGATGGCGGGGCCGGGCGCCCGGGCTGCCGGTCGCGGCCAGGCCTCGCCTGCGCCAGCGTCGGCCTTTGTATCGACCCTGACCGCCCAATGAAAGCGCTGCTGCAGCGCCAGTGGCAGACCGGCGGCTGGTTGTCGGCGCTGCTGACGCCCCTGTCCTGGCTGACCGGCGCGGTGGTGGCAGGCAAACGCACGGCTTACCGGCGCGGCTGGAAGCACGCGGCGCGGATCGACGTGCCGGTGATCGTGATCGGCAATCTGTATGTTGGCGGCACGGGCAAGACGCCGTTTCTGCTGGCGACCCTGGAAGGCCTGCGCGCGCGCGGCTGGACACCCGGGGTGATCAGCCGGGGATACGGCGCCCGGCCCTTCGACAAAGACACATCCGATACCCCCCGCACCGGCCAGGGCGTGCTGGATGCCGCCCTGTTCGGCGATGAACCCGCCCTGATCGCGTGTGAAGCCGACGTGCCGGTGGCGGTGCATCCCCGCCGCGCGCTGGCGGCGCAGGCACTGCGGCGCGATTTTCCTTCGGTTGACGTGATCGTGTCCGACGACGGTTTGCAGCATCTGGCGCTGGCGCGGGACGTGGAAGTGATCGTGCAGGACGCCCGCGGTGTAGGCAACGGCCGGCTGCTGCCCGCCGGCCCGCTGCGGGAGCCGGCGTCGCGGCGGAACACGGTGGATGTTGTCGTGACCAATTTGACGGGAACCGGCGATGCGGCGCCTTCCGTCAACGCATCCCGACTCCCGCGCCAGCTCACCATGCGCCTGGTCGCCAGGCACCTGCGCCGTGTCACCGATGGCGACATCCGCCCGCTGACCTGGCTGACGGCGGGTGACGCGGGTGAGGACCGTGACGCCCTCGCCCCCCTGCGCATCGGCGCCGCCGCCGGCATCGGCCACCCCGACCGCTTCTTTGCCACCCTGCGCCAGGCGGGCATCGACCCGGTCATCACACGCGCGCTGCCCGACCATTTCGACTACGCAACCTCGCCTTTTTCGGATATGGCGGTCGATGTGCTGCTCGTGACCGACAAGGACGCCGTAAAATGCGGGCATCTGAACGATCCGCGCATCTGGGCGGTTGCCGTATCGGCGCACCTGTCCGATCCCACATTTTTCGACTGGCTGGATACCCGACTCCATGGACACACGCCTGCTTGACATCCTTGTCTGCCCGCTCAGCAAGGGGCCGCTGCACTACGACCGCACCCGCCAGGAACTGGTAAGCAAGGCCCAGCGCCTGGCTTTCCCGATCCGCGACGGCATTCCCGTCATGCTGGAATCCGAAGCGCGCGTGCTCAACGAAGCCGACGTCGCCGCGCTGCCCTGAGCCGCGTCCCGACTTCCCCCGTCCCTTTTCAGCCTGATGCTTCCGTCATGAATTTTCTCGCAGTGATTCCGGCCCGCGCGCGCTCCACGCGGCTGCCGGGCAAGATGCTCGCCGACATCGGCGGCAAGCCCATGGTCGTCTGGGTGGCTGAAAAGGCGCGCGCCAGTGGCGCCGCCGACGTTGTCGTCGCGACCGACGACGCCGAGATCGCCAAAGCCGTGCAGGCGCATGGCTTTCGCGCCCTCATGACGCGCGACGATCACCCTACCGGCACCGACCGCCTGGCTGAAGTCTGTGTGCAGCTGGGACTGTCCGACGATCACATCGTCGTCAACATCCAGGGCGACGAACCGCTGATTTCCCCCACCCTGGTCGCCGACGTGGCCCAGGCGCTCGACCGTCATCCGTCAGCCGCCATCGCCACCGCGGCCCACCCGCTGCAATCCGCCGACGAGCTGTTCAACCCGAACATGGTCAAGGTGGTGTGCGACACCCATGGCCGCGCCATGTACTTTTCGCGTGCCCCGATTCCGTGGGCCCGCGACGCCCTGGCCGGCGGCGACCCGGTCCTGGCGCCCGGGCTGCCCGCGCTTCGCCACATCGGCCTCTACGCGTATCGCGCCGGTTTCCTGCGCCGCTTCCCGAGCCTGTCGCAGGGCACGCTGGAACGCTGGGAATCCCTGGAACAGCTGCGCGCCATGGAACATGGGTTCTCGATCCAGGTGCACCTGACCGCGCACGCTCCGGCGCCGGGTGTCGACACGCAGGCCGACCTGGATCAGGTGCGCGGCCTCGTGGCAACGCCCGGCCAGGGCTGACGCCGGACGCCGGACCCCGCACAGCCGGCAAGCTATTCACGTTGCCGCTATACGGGTCTGTCCGTAGTCCAGGGATTTGACCGGCCCTTCAGCGTAAGGTAAGTTTTGGACAGGATTTTTGGGCACGAGAGCGTCCAGGCTGGGGGGCAACCGACATGCATCGATTGCAGCTTTTGACCATCACTTCTCTGCACCATTCGCACAATGCTGTTTCACTGCGTCCATTCGAACTAAAATGACGAGCATTGCCCTTGTAACAAGGGCCTCGCCCGATCGCAGTGATCCGGTCAGCCATTATTCAAACACCACCAGGAAGCATCAATGCGTCTAATCTTGCTCGGAGCGCCCGGCGCCGGCAAAGGCACTCAGGCCGCGTTTCTCAAGGAACGATTCGGCATTCCCCAGATCTCTACCGGCGACATGCTGCGGGCCGCCGTCAAGGCCGGCACGCCTTTGGGAATCGAGGCCAAGAAAGTCATGGACGCGGGTGGCCTGGTGTCGGACGACATCATCATCGGCCTCGTCAAAGACCGTCTGCTCGAGGCCGACTGCGCCAAGGGCTATCTGTTCGACGGTTTCCCACGCACGATCCCACAGGCCGACGCCATGAAGCAGGCCGGCGTGGCGATCGACTACGTGGTTGAAGTCGACGTGCCCGAAGAAGAGATCATCGAACGCATGAGCGGCCGCCGCGTGCACCTGTCCAGCGGCCGGACGTATCACACCCGGTTCAACCCGCCCAAGGTCGACAACGTCGACGACGTGACCGGCGAGCCGCTCGTCCAGCGCGACGACGACAAGGAAGACACCGTACGCAAACGCCTGGCGGTCTATCGCGACCAGACCCGGCCCCTGATCGACTACTACTCGCAATGGGCCGACTCCGGCGAGCCCGGCGCACCGCAGTATCGCAAGATTGCTGGCGTGGGAAGCGTGGACGACATCAAGAGCAAACTGTTCGAGGCGGTGAAATAAGCCGGAACCTCATGCAGTGACTTCAGGGCAGCGCGAAAGCGCTGCCCTTCTTGATTCAGGCTGGCGCGCCGCGCCCGCCCGGCCCCACGCTGGCCCTCGATGATTGTTGGTTTGAAGTGCTCCGCGGTCTTCCGCGGATAGGCAGTGACAACAACAAGGAGGAGTCATATGGCCTGGGGTCTCGCGTTTCCGCTGCTTTGCGGCATTCTTGCCGTCCTGTACGGCGCCTATTCCATCCGCTGGATTCTCAGGCAAGACCCCGGCAACCCGCGGATGCAGGAAATCGCCGCCGCCATCCAGCAAGGCGCGCAGGCCTACCTCAATCGTCAATACACCACCATCGCCATCGTCGGCGTCGTCCTGTTCCTGATCATCGGCCTGGTGCCGGGACTGGGCTGGGCCTGCGCGGCCGGCTTCCTGGTCGGCGCCGTCCTGTCGGGCGCCGCCGGCTTCATCGGCATGAATATCTCGGTACGCACCAACGTGCGGACGGCGCAGGCGGCCACCGGCGGGCTGGACCCTGCCCTGGCCATCGCATTCCGCGGCGGCGCCGTGACGGGCATGCTGGTCGTGGGCCTGGGCATCATCGGCATCTCGGCCAGCCTGTGGTGGCTGCTGACCCGGCCCGTATCCCCCGAGATCACCAGCCTGCATGACGCCCTGCGGCCGCTGATCGGCCTGGCCTTTGGCGCATCGCTGATTTCGATCTTTGCGCGGCTGGGGGGCGGCATCTTTACCAAGGGCGCGGACGTGGGCGCCGACCTGGTGGGCAAGGTCGAAGCCGGCATTCCGGAAGACGACCCGCGCAATCCCGCCGTGATTGCCGACAATGTGGGCGACAACGTCGGCGATTGCGCCGGCATGGCCGCCGATCTGTTCGAAACCTACGCCGTGACGATCATTGCGACCATGCTGCTGGGGTCACTGGTCATTTCCGAGGCACCGCTCGAAGCCGTGCTGTACCCGCTGGCGCTGGGCGGCTTTTCGATCATCGCGTCCATCGTCGGCTGCGCGGCAGTCAAGATGCGGCCGGGCAAACGCATCATGTCGGCGCTGTACCGCGGGCTGATCGTCGCGGGCGTGCTGGCGTTGGTGGCCTTCTACCCGATTACCGCCCTGGTCTTCAAGGGCAGCGCGCTGGGTGACACCGAAAGCCTGCTGCGCCTGTTCGGCAGCACCGTCGTCGGCCTGGTCCTGACCGGCCTGCTGGTGTGGGTGACCGAGTACTACACCGGCACCGAATATGGCCCCGTGCGCGCGGTGGCGCAGGCGTCCACCACCGGCCATGGCACCAACGTGATTGCCGGGCTGGCCGTGTCGATGAAGTCGACCGCGGCCCCCGTCATCCTGGTGTGCCTGGCGATCATTGCGTCGTACGCGCTGGCGGGCTTGTACGGCATCGCCATCGCGGCCACGTCCATGCTGTCGATGGCCGGCATTATTGTCGCGCTGGATGCCTACGGGCCGATCACCGACAACGCGGGCGGCATTGCCGAAATGGCCCAGTTGCCCGAGTCGGTCCGCGCCGTCACGGACCCGCTGGACGCCGTCGGCAACACCACCAAGGCCGTCACCAAGGGCTATGCAATCGGGTCCGCCGGCCTGGCGGCACTGGTGCTGTTTGCCGACTTTACGCATGGCCTGGAAGCGGCAGGCAAGGCGGTGGAGTTTTCACTGGCCGAACCGGCGGTGATCATCGGCCTGCTGATCGGCGGCCTGCTGCCCTTCCTGTTCGCGGCCATGGCGATGGAAGCCGTGGGCCGATCCGCTGGCGCCGTCGTGGTCGAAGTGCGCCGCCAGTTCCGCGAGATCCCGGGCATCATGGCCGGCACCGCCAAGCCCGAATACGGCCGCGCGGTCGACATGCTGACCAAGGCGGCGATCAAGGAAATGATGATCCCGTCGGCGCTGCCGATCTTTGCGCCGATTTTGCTGGCGATCGTGATCCGGGTGCTGATGGGCCCCGAGGCCGCACGGATGGCGGTGGGCGGGATGCTGATGGGCGCGATCGTGACCGGCTTCTTCCTGGCCGTGTCGATGTGCACCGGCGGCGGCGCATGGGACAACGCCAAGAAATACATCGAAGAAGGCCACCACGGCGGCAAGGGGTCCGAGGCGCACAAGGCCGCGGTGACCGGGGACACGGTGGGCGATCCCTACAAGGACACCGCCGGCCCCGCGATCAACCCGCTGATCAAGATCATCAACATCGTGGCGCTGCTGCTGGTAGGGGTGTTGTGAGCCCCCCCCTAGGCGCTGCGCGCCTCCCCCAGGGGCGACGCTGGCGGACTGGGTGGATGAGCCCCCCTGGGGGCTGCGCGCCTCCCCCAGGGGCGACACGGGCGGACCGGGTCCGCTGCGCCCGATTGGGGCGACATGCTTGCTTTGACTGTTTGTCAGACCAACGGCGTTCCGCCCTTCTTGAACTGGTTGGGGCGGAAGCCCAGCGTGAACAACACGCCGAAGTAGACGACGCCGGCGCCTGAGACCATGGCCAGCAGCAGTCCCACACGCAGCCAGGCGTGCTGTTGCATGGCCAGCCAGTCGATGAAGGTGTTGGCGCCGGCCAGGGCGGTGCCCATGACGGCCAGGGCAACGAGCAGCTTCATGAAGAAAGTGCCCCAACCCTTGGACGGGACGTAGACGCCGCGGCGGCGCAGGCCGGTCAGCAGGGCCAGGGCGTTGATGCAGGCGCCCAGGCCGATCGACAAAGCCAGTCCGGCGTGATGCAGGTAGGGCACGAAAATCAGGTTCAGGCACTGCGTCGCGACCAGCACGGCCAGCGCAATCTTGACGGGCGTGCGGATGTCCTGCCGCGCATAGAAGCCCGGCGCCAGGATCTTGACGGCCAGCAGGCCCAGCAGTCCTACGGCGTACGCAATAACCGCCATGCGTGTCTGCGCCACGTCGGCGGCGTTGAATGCGCCGTAATGGAACAGCGTGCTCACCAGCCCTTCGGACATCAGCGCCAGCCCCAGCCCCGCCGGCAGGCCCAGCAGCAACGTGAGCCGCAGGCCCCAGTCCAGTAGCGCGCTGTAGTCTTCCTTGCGCCCGGCCGCGTGGGCCTGAGACAGGCTGGGCAGCAGCACGGTGCTCAGCGCCGCACCCAGCAAGGCAGTCGGAAATTCCATCAGCCGGTCCGCAAACGACAGCCAGGTCACACTGCCGGGGGCAAGCCAGGTGGCGATATTGGTGTTGATCAGCAAGGACAGCTGCGCGACCGACACGCCCACGGTCGCCGGCAGCATCTGCCGCATGATGCGCTTGACGGTAGGATCGGCCCACGCGGTCTTGAGGCGGAACGAGATGCGCGGCTTCAGGCCCAACCTGGCCAGCGCCGCAAACTGCACCGCCAGTTGCGCCACGCCACCGATCACCACGCCGATGGCCAGCGCGTAGATCGGCGTTTCCAGCCTGGGCGCCAGGAAAATGCTGGCCGCGATCATCGACAGGTTCAGGAGCACCGGCGTAATTGCCGGCACGGCAAAGTGCCGCCAGGTGTTGAGCACGCCCGACGCAAATGCCACCAGCGACATGCATGTGATGTACGGGAACATGACCCGGGTCATCCACACCGCGGCGTCGAAGTCCGACGCACGGTCGGCGCCCCGCAGGCCGCTGCCCATGGCGCTGACCACGAGCGGCGCGGCAATGATCCCGACCAGGGTCACGCCGATCAGCACGAAGGTCAGCAACGAGGCCACGCGGTCAAGCAGCACCCGCGCCTCTTCCGTGGTCCGGGTGGACTTGGTCTCGCCAAGAATGGGAACGAAGGCCTGGGCAAACGCGCCTTCGGCAAACAGCCGCCGCAGCAGGTTGGGGATCCGGAAGGCCACCCAGAATGCGTCGGTGATGCTTCCGGCGCCAAAGGCCCGGGCAATCAACACATCGCGGATCAAGCCGGTCACGCGGGACAACAAGGTATAACTACTGACGGTCGCCGCCGCGCGTAGCAGATTCATAAAAGCCTTTCGATCCGCGAACAGGCGCGGCAGTTGTGGTGGGGATGCGTCGGCTTGATTTTACGGGCATTTCCCGCTATAGTCTTTGGCTTCGCGAAGCTCCTGTCCGGTGCCTTGCTGTCGGTGCCGTGCCCTTAAGTGTGTATTAAGGGTAGTTTGGGTACTTTCTGAGTACCAAGCCCGCCAGACCGTTTGCTGCAAGACATGTCTTCGCCTTACTCGATACGGAATTCTCATGGCAAATACCGCCCAAGCACGCAAGCGCGCACGTCAAGCTGTCGTTCGCAACAAGCACAACTCCAGCCTGCGCTCGATGCTGCGCACGTCGATCAAACGCGTTCGCCAGGCTATCGAAGCCGGTGACAAGGCTGCGGCCACCGAAGTCTTCCAGAAGACGACCAGCGTGATCGACCGCATCGCGGACAAGCAAATCATTCACAAGAACAAGGCATCGCGCCACAAGAGCCGCCTGGCCTCCGCCGTCAAGGCAATGGCCTGAAGTTCTGCCTGCCGGCCTGATACGTCAGCCGGCAAGCTGGAAGTTCGTGGTAAAGCTTTTGCGGTAACGCGTTTGCAATGAGCTTATGTGTACACGCCCAGCGGGCAACCAGCAGTCATGCGGTTGCCCGCTGGGCGTTTTTGTATTTGCCCAGCCGTGCTGACGTGGCAATGAAGGCCAAAAAAAAGCTACGCCGCGGCGTAGCTTTTTCATTTCCGGCAGCCCAGGCCACCGGCTATCCCATACCGCCCGTTCACTTCACCTGCGGCTTGTCCACGCAGGCTTCCACGGTCGTCAGGTCGTTGTCGCGCGCAAAGTCGATCACGAACTGCCAGGCCAGCGGTTCCAAGTCACGCAGGCGCGGATCGACCACCACGCATTTCACGCCTTCGATGTGCGTCGGCACAACGTACGGGGAGTACGTCAGGTGATTGGCGACGCTGCCAGGCGGCCGGAATGCCGACATGACGCCCGCCAGACGCTCGGCCCAGTCGCTTGGACGGAACGTGCTGCCGCTGGAAGTCTTGCCTTGGATAATGAAACGCCTAACGCTTTCAGCCATTGATCAACAAAGGGAAATGAGGGGAACGACCTCGAACGAGGCAGTCAGGGATTGTACCGTATCGCCAGCCCGAAACCCGCCTGCGGCTTTGCCGAAGGGGCGTTGCCAAGGTAAAGGTGGACGAAAACACCCACGCCCATCATGGGTTTGCCATGCGCCGTCGGGTATCATGTCGGCTTCCCGTGAAAACGAAGCCGATGAGTCGATAGCCCGCGCGGCACACCTGTGCCCTTGCCCGCTGATTCGGCAGTTCCGTCGGAGGCGTCGCATGACCGTACCTACCCAGCAGTCCAGTTCCGCAGCACTGAAAGCATCCGCAACTTCCGCAGTACCGGCCAACATCGGCCTGACTGCCCAGGGCAAGAACACCGCGCCCATCCGTCACTTCCTTGAATTTACCGACTTCGATCGCAGCGACATCGACTATCTGTTCGCTCGCGCCGCGCTCATCAAGCGCAAGTTCAAGAACTACGAACCACACCTGACCCTGCACGACCGCACCCTGGCCATGGTGTTCGAAAAGGCCAGCACGCGTACCCGGGTGTCGTTCGAAGCCGGCATGTACCAGCTTGGCGGCTCGGTCATCCACCTGACCACCGGCGATTCGCAGCTGGGCCGCTCCGAACCGGTCGAAGACTCGGCGCAGGTCATCTCGCGCATGGTCGACATCGTCATGATCCGCACCTATGAGCAAACCAAGATCGAACGGTTTGCCGAGTTTTCGCGCGTGCCGGTCATCAATGGCCTGACCAACGAATTCCATCCGTGCCAGATCCTGGCCGACATCTTCACCTACATCGAGCATTCCGGCCCGATCCAGGGCAAGACGGTCGCGTGGATCGGCGATTCGAACAATATGTGCAATACGTGGCTGCAGGCCGCCGAACTGCTCGACTTCAACCTGAACGTGTCCACCCCGCCGGGCTACGAAGTCGAACCCGAACGCGCCGGCTTGATCACGACCGAACGGCTCAAGCAATTCACCGATCCCATGGACGCCTGCAAGGGTGCACACCTGGTCACGACTGACGTCTGGACCAGCATGGGGTTCGAAGCCGAAAATGAAGAACGGCGCGAAGCCTTCGCCGACTGGTGCGTCGATACCGACATGATGAATGTGGCCGATCCCGACGCCATTTTCATGCATTGCCTGCCGGCGCATCGCGGCGAAGAAGTCACTGCCGAAGTGATCGACGGCCCGCAAAGCGTCGTCTGGGACGAGGCCGAAAACCGCCTCCACGTCCAGAAGGCGCTGATGGAATTCCTGCTGCTGGGCCGCCTCGACTGATCCCTGCCAGGCCTGCCCACCCCCGGGCAAGCCCGAATTGTTGTTCATTGCACAATTAAGACTGCGATCCGGCCCCGCACCCCGATCGCTTGAGTACAATCAACGATCGCCCTGTTCACGCCGGGGGGCGATTGTTCGATCCCGGGCGTATGCCAGGCTGACCGCAGCCGCATGCACCTCGGTGACCTCGACCGGCCGCTTAGCCGCACCGCGCCCCTCCCCTGCGCGGCGCTCACGTCCATGTCTGGGAATATCAATGAGCGAAGTAAATAAGGTCGTCCTCGCCTATTCTGGCGGCCTCGACACCTCTGTCATCCTCAAGTGGCTGCAGGATACCTACAACTGCGAAATCGTCACCTTCACCGCCGACATCGGCCAGGGTGAAGAAGTCGAGCCTGCACGCGCCAAAGCCATCAAATTCGGCATCAAGCCCGAGAACATCTTCATCGACGACCTGCGTGAAGAGTTCGTGCGCGACTTCGTGTACCCCATGTTCCGCGCCAATACCGTCTACGAAGGCGAGTACCTGCTGGGTACGTCGATCGCTCGGCCGCTGATCGCGAAGCGCCAGATCGAAATCGCCCGCCAGGTCGGCGCCGATACGGTCTCGCACGGCGCGACCGGCAAGGGCAACGACCAGGTGCGTTTCGAACTGGGCTACTACGCGCTGGAACCGGGCATCAAGGTGATCGCCCCCTGGCGCGAATGGGACCTGCTGTCGCGTGAAAAGCTGCTGGCGTACGCCGAAGCGGCCGGCATCGCGATCGACATGAAGCACAAGCAAGGCGGCGCGCCCTACTCCATGGACGCCAACCTGCTGCACATCAGCTACGAAGGCCGTCACCTGGAAGACCCCAAGGCAGAAGCCGAAGCGGCCATGTGGCGCTGGACGGTGTCGCCTGAAGAGGCGCCCGACGAAGCCGAATACCTGGATATCGAATATGAAGGCGGCGACATCGTCGGCCTGAACGGCAAGCGCATGACGCCTGCCGAAGTGCTGACCGCGCTGAACGAGATCGGCGGCAAGCACGGCATCGGCCGTCTGGACCTGGTCGAAAACCGCTACGTCGGCATGAAGTCGCGTGGCTGCTACGAAACTCCCGGGGGCACCATCATGCTCCGCGCCCACCGTGCCATCGAATCGATCACGCTGGACCGCGAAGTCGCCCACCTGAAAGACGACCTGATGCCCCGCTACGCCAGCCTGATTTACAACGGCTACTGGTGGAGCCCCGAGCGCAAGGCGCTGCAGATCCTGATCGACCACACGCAAGCGGCCGTGAATGGCTGGGTGCGGGTCAAGCTGTACAAGGGCAACGTGTACACAGTCGCGCGCGACTCGAAGAACACGCTGTTCGATCAGACCATCGCCACCTTTGACGATGACGGCGGCGCCTACAACCAGGCCGACGCCGGCGGCTTCATCAAGTTGAACGCGCTGCGCATGCGCATTGCCGAAAACGCCCGCCGCCAGCGGGGCTGATCGTCCGCTGTTCCGCATTACCGCCCGACAGGGCAACGTCAATCGGCGGCCCTGCGGGGCCGCCGATTGCGTTTGTCAGATCGGCGCAATGTGGTGTCAGGTACGTGGCGCGGCGTATGTGGCGTTGGATGGCCGACGTTGTAAATGTGGCGTGGTGAAGACAGCGTTTGCGGTTCCTCTTTCGCTGTAACGAATCTTCAGGTTTGATGGTGTATGGACACAAATTGTCCGTACTTACCCGAATTTCCATGTGCCAACAGGTGGTCGAGATGTCCCAGGCAACACGCCGTCCCATCGTCATCATCCAGACCGGGCTGCCGCCCGATGCCATCCAAACGCGCCACGGCGGATTTGCCCAGATGATTCGGGACGCCGCCGGCCTGTCCGATGCCGAAGTGCGCGTTGTCGCCGTGCACGAAGGCGAAACCCTGGAAGCCCCCGGCCAGTACTGTGCCGCGTTAATCACAGGCTCACCCGCCATGGTCACCGACGGCGCCGACTGGAGCGAACGGACGGCAGCCTGGATCCGCGACGCGGTGGACGCCAAGCTTCCCATTCTCGGCATCTGCTACGGCCACCAATTGATCGCCCACGCACTGGGCGGCACGGTGGGCTACCACCCCCTGGGCCGCGAAGTCGGCACCCAGCCCGTGGAACTGTTGGCCGCGGCGCAGAACGACCCGATCGTGGGCCACCTGCCGCCCACCTTCTTTGCCCACCTCATCCACCAGCAAAGCGTCCTGCAACTGCCGCCCGGCGCGCAAGTGCTCGCACGCTCGTCGCATGATCCGCATCAGATCGTGCGCTATGCCGACCACGTGCTCTCCACGCAATACCACCCGGAATTCTGCACCGGGGTGATGACCACCTATCTGAACCACTACGAGCCCAAGCTGGGCGCGGAAGGGTTCGACGTGCCGACCCTGCGGGCCGAGCTGCAGCCCACGCCGCACGCGCAGCAG
The DNA here is from genome assembly GCF_013408655.1 of Pigmentiphaga litoralis. Taxonomy (NCBI): domain Bacteria; kingdom Pseudomonadati; phylum Pseudomonadota; class Betaproteobacteria; order Burkholderiales; family Alcaligenaceae; genus Pigmentiphaga; species Pigmentiphaga litoralis. The sequence goes on along the minus strand of NZ_JACCBP010000003.1, from coordinate 321,881 downwards.
ATGCTGCAGGGGTTCGTGCAGCGGTACGCGATGGCGGCGTAACGCGCCTGCCCTTGCCCGCCGCCTACATCGCGCCCTTGCGATGCAGCGGTCCGACCACGTCAAAGAACGAGCGCAGGATGCGGGTCTGCCTGCGCTCTTCCAGGCAATACAGATAAGTTTCGGTCACCGCCGGATCGCCATCGATCCGCAGCGGCACCAGCCGTTCGTCGGGAATGAATTCCGCTTCCGACACCGCCCCGATACCTATCCCTCGCGCGGCGGCTTCGCGCAGCGCTTCGCGGCTCCCGATTTCCATGACGATCCGCGGCACCACGCCCGCGGCGGCCATGGCGTCGTCCAGTGCGCGACGGGTGCTCGATCCCTCTTCCCGCTGCAGCAGCGGCTGGCCATGCAGCGCGTCGAGCGGCACCGACGTGCGCCCGGCCCAGGGATGATCGCGATGCACGAACAGGATCAGGGCATGACGCGCATACGGCGTCGCGCTGTAGCCCTCGGCATCGTGAAAGCGCGCCAGCACACCGATATCCACCGCGTAGGTCTGCAGGTCGTTGAACACGGCTGACGAGTTGCCCATCCGGATCGACACCTCGACGCGCGGGTAGCGCTGTCGATAAGCCGACACCATTTCGATGACATGAAAGGGGCCGACCGCGCCCAGCTTCAGGTCGCCGGCGTTGAGTTCGCCGCTGTCATGCAGCAGGTTGTAGGCGTCGGCTTCCAGGCTGGCCAGCTGCCGGGCAATCGGCAACAGGCGCTGCCCGACACTGGTCATGTGGACCTGATGCCCCTTGCGATGGAACAACTGGACATCATGCAGGCGTTCCAGCGCCTGCACCTGGGTGGTCAAGGTCGGCTGGCTCAGCCCGACGGCGCGGGCGGCCGCACTGAAGCTGCCATGCTGGGCAACGGCAAGAAAGGCACGGATGCGAGCGGTCGTCATCCATAGATCCTATCAATGGTTCGATGACAAATTCGTGATTGTCTTGATATCGCCTTGTCACACGCGGTCCGTAGCCTTGTCGACACGCCAACAGACACCGACGAGATCCCGATGACACGCCTGCTTCCACTGACTCGCAGCCTTGCCGCTGCCCTGATGCTGACCCTGGTTGCCGCCGCGCCAGCCCCGGCCCTGGCCGCCGACGCGCTGTCCATCGGCCTGATTCCCGCCGAGGATTCCCAGGCCATGATCGAGAGCAGCCGCCAGGTGCTCGATCAGTTGCGCGACCAGATGGGCATGCCGGTCAAACCTTTCGTGGCCACTGACTACAACGGGGTGATCGAAGCCCTGCGTGCCAAGAAACTGGATGTGGCCTACCTGGGACCGTTCTCGTATGTGCTGGCCAGTTCGATGGCCAACGTCGAAGCCTTCGCGGTCGCGGTCACCAAGAAGACCGGCCAGAGCGCCTACAAGAGCGTCATCATCGCCCGCAAGGACAGCGGCATCACGAAGCCAGCCGACCTGAAGGGCCGCAACTTTGCGTTCGTGGATCCCACGTCCGCGTCGGGCCATCTGTTCCCCAAGGCCGGACTGATGCGCACGGGCATCGACCCTGACACCTTCTTTGGCCGCGTGATTTTTTCGGGATCGCACGACGCCAGCATTCTGGCGGTCGCCAACAAGAAGGTCGATGCCGCCGCCGTGGCGGATCGCATCCTGGCCAGCGCCATCGCCAAGGGCCAGGTCAAGAGCGAAGACATCCAGGTCGTGTGGTCGTCGGACCCCATTCCGGAATCGCCGATGGTGTGGCGCAAGGACCTGGATCCGGCGCGCAAGGCCAAGCTGCAGCAGGCCTTGGCCAACGTCAAGGACTTGCCGTGGGGCGACCAGGGCGTGCTGAACGGTTTCCAGCCGACCAACGACGCCGCCTACGACGTGGTGCGCGACACGGCCAAGGTGCTGAAGCTGGACCTGAGGAGCATGAAGTGATCCGCATCCGCGCGCTGACCAAACACTATGGCGACAACGCCGTGCTGCGCGGCGTGGACCTGGACGCGGCAGCCGGCGAATTCCTGGTCGTGCTGGGCGAATCGGGCGCGGGCAAATCCACCCTGCTCCGCTGCATGAACCGGCTGACGGTGGCCGACTCGGGCGAACTGCGCATGGGCGATCTGGATGCCGTGTGCTGTCCGGATCCGGCCGCCCTGCGCCGCCAGGTCGCCATGATCTTCCAGCACCACCACGTGGTGCCGCGGCTGACCGCCCTCAAAAACGTGCTGACGGGCCGGCTGGGCTCGGTGTCCACCCTGGCGTCGATCCTGCACCTGTTCCGCCGCAGCGACATTGCCCTGGCCCACGAATGCCTGGCGCGGGTCGGCCTGGAACAGAAGGCGCATGCGCGCACCGATTCCTTGTCGGGCGGGCAGATGCAACGGGTCGGCATTGCCCGGGCGCTGGCGCAGCGGCCGCAGGTGATCCTGGCCGACGAACCGGTGGCAAGCCTGGATCCGAACTCGGCGCGGCGGGTGCTGCAGTACCTGCGCGATGCCTCCCGCGACCTGGGCATCACGGTGGTCTGCAATCTGCATCAGGTCGATTACGCACGTGAATTTGCGGACCGGATCGTCGGCCTGGCGCATGGCCGCGTGGTGTTCAACGGTGCGCCGGACACGCTGGGCGATGCCGACATCGCCCGCATCTATCAATCCGCGCCGCAGGCCGCCGCGGAACCGGCACGCAGCCCGCATGCCGTGCCCTTCATGACTGCACTGGCGGAGGGATCATGAGAAGCCACGTCACGTCCTATACCTGGACCGGGCCCAGCCCCCGTTCGACCCAGTCCTGGCTGACCCTGGGCATCGCTGTTGCGGCTGCCGTCTGGGCGCTGCAATGGAGCGCCGGCGGCGCGCAGCTGAGCTGGGGTGAACTCGCCTCGGGCCTGCCGCAGATCCTGGATTTTGCCGGTCGCACCATGCCGCCCGACTGGAGCATTCTGGGCCGCCTGTGGGCCCCCGCGATCGAGACGATCCAGATCGCCATCTGGGGCACGCTGCTGGCCGTGGTGCCGGCCGTTCCGCTGTCGTTCCTGGCGGCGCGCAATCTGCAGAGCAACCGGTGGGCGTACCGCATCACGCGCCAGGGCATGAATGTCGTGCGCAGCATCAACGAACTGATCCTGGCGCTGGTGTTCGTGTCGGCGGTGGGACTGGGCCCCTTCCCGGGCGTCCTGGCCCTGGCGCTGCATGGCGCCGGCATGCTCGGCAAGTTCTTTGCCGAGGCGATTGAAGAGATCGATCAGGGTCCGGTCGAGGCGCTGCGGGCCACGGGCGCCCGGCCGCTGCAGGTGATCGTCTTTGCGGTGCTGCCGCAGGTGATCACGGCGTGGATCGCGGTGGTGCTGTATCGCTTCGAGGTCAACCTGCGGTCGGCCACGGTGCTGGGCATGGTCGGCGCGGGCGGGCTGGGTTTCGAACTGGTCAGCAGCCTGAAGCTGTTCCGGTATCAGGAAACCGCCACCTGCATCATCGTGATCACGGTCATGGTGATCGCGGCCGACGCGATCTCGAATCGGCTGCGTCACCGGATCCAGCACAACGGCCGGCACGGGTAGACCGGGCGCCCTGACCTTTCCCTTTGTTTGCCGCTGCCTGCGGGTTCCATCGAACCCCGCAGCGGATCCTTGCGAGCCCTATCCATGTGGTCTTTCCATAATCCTGTTGATGTGCATGCCGGCGAAGGCGCACTGCAGGCCCTGCCGGGCCTGCTCGGCAACCGCCGCGCCATCCTGATCGCCTTTCCCGAGGCCGATGCGCTGGGCCTGGTCGGCCGCCTGCGCACCCTGCTGCAAGACCGGCTGGTGGCCGTCGAAACCGATATCCAGCCGAACCCGGATGTGTCCTGGCTGGCCCCGATGTACGAGCGCCTGTGGCGTGATCATCCCGAGGCCGAGTGCGTGATTGCGCTGGGCGGTGGCAGTGCGATCGATTGCGCCAAGGTCATGCTGACCCGCACCGAGGGCGACCGCTTCGACACGCTGCTGGCGGCCATGCAAGGCGGAACGGTTCCCGCCGGACACGGCCACCGCCGGTTGATTGCGATACCGACCACTGCCGGAACGGGCAGCGAAGTCACACCGTGGGCGACCGTATGGGATCACGCTCATGGCCGCAAGCTGTCGCTGCATCTGCCCTGGACCTGGCCGCAAGCCGCGGTGATCGACGCCACCCTGATGACCACGCTGCCGCGCGCCGCCACCGTGGCCAGCGGGCTGGACGCCCTGTCCCATGCGCTGGAGTCGATCTGGAACGTCAACCGCAATCCGGTATCGATGGCATTGGCCGTGACCGCGGCGCGGCGCATCGTGCAGGTGCTGCCCGACCTGCTGACGTCGCTGGATCGCATCGACCTGCGCGACCACCTGGCCACCGCCGCGCTGCAGGCCGGCCTGGCCTTCTCGAACACCCGCACGGCCCTTGCCCATTCCTTGTCGTACGACATCACCCTGGAACACGGCGTGGCCCACGGCATTGCGTGTTCCTTCAGCCTGCCCCGGATCATGGAAATGGCGCTCGGTCATGACGACGAGGTGGACCAGCACCTGTGCGCCATCTTCCACACGCATGACGGCGCGACCGCCATCGCGGCGCTGACGTCCTTCCTGCAAAGCGTCGGCGTCAGCACCGATCCGCAGCACTACGGCATCAGCGCCAGCGACTGGCGCCACCGTATCCAAGATGCGTTGCAAGGCCCGCGCGGCCGCAACTTCATCACCTTTTCATAAGTCCCCACACATGCCTACTTCCGCCCTGCTTCCCCCGCTTCCCCCCGGCCGCTTCGACGCCGTCATCTTCGACTGGGCCGGCACCCTGGTCGATGTCGGATCGCTCGCCCCCACGCAAATCTTTGTCGAAGCCTTTGCCGCGTTCGGCATCACGGTCACGCTCGACCAGTCGCGCGGCCCCATGGGGCTGTCCAAACGCGACCACATCCGCACGCTGCTGCAGACACCCGCCATCGCCACGCAATGGCTGGCACGATCCGGCCAGGCCGCCACCGCCGCCGACATCGATGCGATCTACCACCGCTTCATGCCCATGCAGATCGACAAGGTCGGCGACTATTCCGCCCCCATCCCGGGCGCCGTGGCGACCCTGGCGTGGCTGCGCGAACAGGGCCTCAAGATCGGCTCGTGCTCGGGCTATCCGCGACAGGTGCTGGACGTGCTGCTGCCCCTGGCCGCCGCCCAGGGCATCGCCCCGGACCACGCCGTGGCCGGCGACGACCTGCCCGCCGGCGGGCGGCCCGGCCCCTTCATGGCCCTGGCCAATGTGCTCGCGCTGGGCATCGGCGACGTCCGCAAATGCATCAAGGTCGACGACACCGCGCCAGGCATCGAAGAAGGCCGCAACGCCGGCATGTGGTGCGTGGGCCTGGCCCTGTCGGGCAACGAAGCGGGCCTGACGCTGGACGAACTGGCTGCGCTCTCGCCCGACGCACTGAGCGCCGTGCGCGACAAGGCCGCGGCCAGGCTTTATGCCGCGGGTGCGCACATGGTGGTCGATTCGATCGCGGACCTGCCCCGCGCAGTGATGTGCCTGGCCGCGCTCGACACGCCGATGCCTGCCGGGCACGGGCAGCGGGCGGCGTGACGTGACTGCGCGCCGCAACGAAGGACGCTAAGCCGCGACGCTTGGATCCCTTTCCGGACCTGCCACAATGCCGGCGTCATGCAGCCGGCCGATAGCCGCGCCATCCAGGCCCAGCACGCCATGCAATACTTCGTCGGTGTGGGTGCCGAGCAGCGCGGCGGGCTCGGTGGCTTCCCGCGTCAGGGCGGCCACCCTGATGGGTGTCCCTGCGGCCAAATGGCGACCCACGCCCGGTGTGGTCATCCGTTCAAACACCGGATTGTCGGCGCCCACCCGCCCATCGTTCTGCAGCAGTTCGCGCACGCTGCTGTACCGACCCCAGCACACCCGATGCCGTTCCAGTTCGGCTTCGGCCGCCGCTTGTGTCCTGGCGGCAAACCACGGCTCGATGAGCCTGGCAATGGCGTCCCGACCTTCGAAGCGTTGCGCTTCATCCGTGAAGTCCAGGCCCAGCCGGCGCTCGATCCCGCGGATGTCATCGGACACGCCGCAACACGTCACCAGCGCCTTCCACTGGCCGGCCGAAATGGCTGCGACCATGACGCGGCCGCCGTCGGCCGTGGCAAAGTCGCGTCCAAAGGCGCCATACAGGTGATTACCCAACGATGGCCGTTCTTGCTGCAATACCTCGGCTTCGGTCAGGACACCCAGATGCGACAGGGTCGTGAAGGCGACGTCCGACAGCGCGAGTTGAAGCTGCGCCCCTTCGCCGGTGCGGCGCCGCCGATCGACGGCAGCGACCACGGCAAACGCGGCCTGGTAGGCGCATGCGATATCCCACGCAGGCAGCACATGATTGACCGGATTCTGTGCGGACCCGCCCCCCGTAATGGACGGGTAGCCCGTAGCGCAGTTCACGGTGTAGTCGACGGCGGTGCTGCCGTCGCCATTGCCCTGAATGGTGCAGGTGACGACATCGGCACGCCGGTCCGCCAATACGTCATGCGCCAGCCAGGGCGTGCCGACATTGGTCAGGAAAATGCCGGCTTCCGGTCCCGGCGCGGTGGCCAGGGCCTGCACGATTTCCCGGCCTTCGGCCTGCCGCAGATCGATCGCGATCGATCTTTTGCCCTTGTTGAGCGCGGTCCAGTACAGGCTGCGGCCTTTTCCGGCCGGATGGGGCATGCGGGGCATGCGCGCGTAATCGATACCGCCGCCGATCATGTCGACGCGAATCACGTCGGCGCCAAATTGCGCCAGGGTCAACCCGGCAAGCGGCGCAGCAATGAAGGCAGAACTTTCAATCACACGCAGGCGGTTCAGCAAGGGATAGGTCATGCGCGTTCGAACACGGCAGCCATGCCCTGCCCCCCGCCAATACACATGGTTTCGAGCCCGTACCGCGCGCCGCGCCGCTGCATCTCGTGCAACAGCGACGTCATGATGCGCACGCCCGTGGCGCCGACCGGATGGCCAAGCGATATGCCAGACCCGTTGACGTTGAAGCGGTCCGGATCATTCCAGCCCCAGCCTTTCGCAACGGCCAGCGCCTGGCACGCAAAGGCTTCGTTCAGCTCGACCAGGCCCATGTCGTCGAACGACAGTCCGGTGCGGCGGAACAGTTTTTCCACCGCGGGAACGGGGCCGATACCCATCCGTGAAGGGTCACAACCGGCCGCGGCCCAGCTGTGCAGATAGCCGATCGGCGTCAGTCCCAACGCTTCCAGGCGGTCTTCGGCGACGATCAGGCAGGCCGCGGCGGCATCGTTCTGCTGACATGCGTTGCCGGCGGTCACGATGCCGTCGCGCATCAAGGGTTTAAGCCGGGCCAACTGCGCCAGCGTCAGGTCCGAGCGGATGCCTTCGTCCCGATCGACCACAATGGGGTCGCCCTTGCGCTGCGCCACGTGGACCGGAACGACCTCTTCTGCAAACGCGCCGCTGGACCATGCTGCCGCGGCCCGCTGGTGACTGCGCAGCGCGAACGCGTCGGCTTCCTCGCGAGCAATGTCGTATTCACGGGCCAGCGTCTCGGCCGTTTCTATCATGCCGCTGATGGGTCCGAAGCGGGCCTCGGGTTGCGCACGTTCGCGGCCGCGCTCAAGGCGGTCATGGAAGCGGACAGTGCCTGCCCGTTTCCCCCAGCGCATGTCGGTGGTGTAGTACTCGACATTGCTCATGCTCTCGACGCCCCCGGCCATCACCACGTCGGCTGCGCCGGTCTGGACCATCATGGCGGCCGTGGCGATAGCCTGCAGTCCGGTGCCGCAGCGGCGGTCGAGCTGCATGCCGGCCACCTCGATCGGGAAGCCGGCTTGCAGCGCGATCCACCTGCCGGTGCAGGGCACTTCGCCGTTGGCATAGGAATGCCCGAAGACGACATCGTCGATGTGCGCAGGATCGAGCCCGGTCCGCGCCACAATGGCCCGCGCCACGACGGCGCCAAGCTCTTCGACCGGGACCTTGCTCAGGCTGCCGCCAAACGCTCCGATGGGGGTGCGAAGGGGCGATACGATGGCCGCGCGTTTCATGATCTATTCCTTGCTGTGGAGCATTGCGTTGGGGAAAACCGGCGGTGTCCGGGCAAAGAAGGCCCGCACGCCTTCTTGCGACTCCGCCGACGTGAACACGCGTTCCGACAGGGGCAGTGCGGCAGCGATGGCCGAGGCTTTGGCGCCGTCGAACGCCAGTCCTATTGCCTGCTTGCACAAGGCCAGCGCCAGGGCCGGCCCGCGCGCCAGATCACGGGCCAACGACAGGGCCGTGTCCAGCGCCAGGCCGGATGGCGCGACACGATTGGCCAGTCCCCACGCCAACGCGGTCGGCGCATCGATCGGCTCGCCAAAAAACATCATTTCCTTGGCCCGGCCTTCACCAATGCGGCGGGCCACACGAACGGGGCCACCGCTGCTCGGGAACAATCCGAGCCTGATTTCGGGCAAGGCGAATCGGGCCTGCGCATCGGCCACGATCAGGTCGCAGCACACGGCGATTTCCAGTCCACCGCCGAACGCCACGCCGTGTATGGCGGCAATCGTCGGCTTGGGAAAATCATCGAGCCGCGCGAACACGGCGTGTTGCAGCGACAGCTTTTCCGGCCCGATGCGGCCGGGCTGCATCCAGGGCTGGAATTCGGCAATGTCCGACCCTGCACAGAAGGCGCGCGAGCCTGCGCCGGTAACGACCACCGCGCGGACGGCATCCTCTGCCGCCAGGGCCTCCAGCGTGCGCCCCAAGGCTTCAGTCAACCTGCGGTTGACCACATTCAGCGGCGGGTTATCGAGCGTGATTTGCGCGACGCCGGCATCGAACGTACAGCGCACCGGCCCGTCCGCTTGCAGCAAGACGGGGTCAGCCATACCGGCCGCCCGTCACGTGCAGCACTTCGCCGGTGATGAAGCCGGCGCGTTGCGACGCAAGGAATGCCACGGCGTCGGCAATGTCGTCGGGCCGGCCGCCGCGTTTGATCGGCTGCATGGCAACCGCGCGGTCGCGAATGGTTTCGTAGGTGGGCAGGGCCTGCACCATTTCGGTTTCGATGAAGCCCGGCGCGATGCAATTGACGGTGATGCCATAGCGCCCTTCTTCGATCGCCAGCGCCTTGGCCATTCCGATCAGGCCTGCCTTGGCAGCCGAATAATTGGCCTGCGTCGGGTTGCCGAAATGGGCGCGGGAACTGATGTTGATCACCCTGCCCCAGCCCTGGTCGATGAAGTGCGGCATGACTGCCTTGCAGGCCAGGAAGGCGCCCTTCAACATGACCTCCATGACCAGATCCCAATCGTCTTCGGTCATCTTGACCAGATAGCGGTCGCGCGGAAAACCGGCGTTGTTCACCAGGATGTGGACGCCGCCAAAGTGGGCGATGGTCTCGTCGACCAGGCGTTGCACCTCTGCGCTTTTGGTGATGTCGGCGACGATGCAAACTGCCTTCAGTCCGTGAGCACGCAGGGCGGCTGCCGTGGCTTCGGCCTGTTCACGCAGGATGTCGGTGATAACCACGCTCGCGCCTTCTTCTGCCAGACGGCGTGCCGTGGCGGCCCCCAGGCCCCGTGCGGAACCGGTGACGATGGCGACTTTGTCGTTGATCTGCAAATCCATGAGATGGCGCTCCGTGTATCAATAAAAGAAAGATCAAGCCAGGTCGATGCGGCCAGCATCGAGCACCACCATGCCGCGCTCGACGGCAGTGGTGCGGAATGACAGTGCATCGCCGTCACGCCACAGTTCGGTGCGCAAGGTGTCGCCCGGCCATACCGGGGCGGTAAAACGCACCCGCATCCCACGCACCGCCGACACGTCATAGGCCAGCAGGGTTTTCAAGGCGGCGTGCATCGCGCCGCCCATCGTGGCCAGGCCGTGCAGGATCGGACGTGCGAAGCCCGCCGACCGCGCGACGTCGGGGTCGGCATGCAAGGGGTTGAAGTCGCCGTTCAGGCGATACAGCAAGGCAGCCTGCGGCAGGGTCGGCAAGTCGCAGCACGCATCGCCAGGCCGGGTTGGCACCGCGTGCCGAGCGGCTGGCATGACGCCATGCGATGCGCCATGCTCGATGCCAAATCCGCCATCGGCGCGCAGCAGTGTCGTCTGCATGACGGTGGCCCAAAGCGCCCCGCTTTCGGCATCACACACGCGCCGTTCCTGCAGCATCAGTGCGCCCTTGCCGTTGCCGCGGTCATGCAAGCCGACCACGCGGTTGTGGCCCACCACCCGTCCTGCCGCGGGTAGCTCGCGGTGCAGCGTAATGGCCTGTTCGACATGCACAAGCTGCCGCCAGGTAATGCCAGTGCCGGGCTGGTCGGCCCAGAATCCGGTATAGCCAAGCACGTTGACCATCGTCGGCACGGCCAATAAACCACCCGGCGCGCCTTCGTAGACGTAGCTCAAGGCGCCCGTGTCGGCAGGCTCGGCCCCCATGCCGATGGCCAGTGCATAGAGCAAGGTGTCGCGGATCGAATAGTCCTGCACGATCGGCGCGAAAGGACGAGCAAGCAAGGCATGCGGGGCAAGCGAGGCGGACCTGATCGCGTTCATGACCGTGGCGCCGGTTGGGCAGCGGCGCGGCCGGCAAGGCCGTCGGCGGCGTCCTCGCCGCCAACGTGCCCGTCGACATCGATGACCGCGTCCGCCGCATAGGCGCCCTGGCCCTCAGGCATTGCAAAGACCGGATTCAGGTCCACTGCCCGCAAGCGCGGACCGGCCTGGTGCGCGAACACCGACAGCCGCGACAGCATGACCGCCAGCGCCCGGACGTCGACCGGAGGCTTGCCCCGGGCACCCAACAGCAGGGGCGCACCGCGTATCGACCGGATCATCTGCTCGGCCACGTCTTCGCCGAACGGACACTTTTTCAGCACGACGTCTTGCATGACTTCGACAAAGATGCCGCCCAGCCCGAACATGGCGACCGGGCCAAATACCGGGTCGTTCTGGATGCCCAGAATGCATTCGACGCCGTCGCTGACTTGCCGTGCGACCAGCACCCCATCAATGCGCGCATCAGGCGCCGCGCTTGAAGCGCGTTCCATCAGCAGCGCAAAGCCTTCCCGCACAGCGTCCGCCGATGACACCCCGAGCAACACACCGCCCATCTCCGACTTGTGCAAGATATCGGGCGACACGATCTTCATGACCACCGGAAACGACAAGGACTGCGCGGCGTCCACGGCGGCGGCGGGCGTCGTGCACAGGTGCTCGGGCACGACGGCCACGCCTATCGTCGACAGCAGGGCCTTGGCCTCGACTTCGCTCGGGGTGCGCGCCGGTAGCAGCAGCGGCGGCACGCGCGGTGCCGGACGCCCCGGCACCCGTGCAAACGCCGCGCCGAATCGCCCCATCGCGTCGATGGCGCGAACGGCGCGCGCCGGGTCTTCGAAGACCGGAAAGCCATCGGCTTCGTATTGCGCGACCCGTTCGGGTGACGCAAGAATGCTCAACACCAGCAGCCGGTCCGGATGCGCGTCGCGCACGGCTTTCAGCTGCACACGCAGGCCTTCGGCAATCGAGTCCGCCCCCACCGTGTACGTGAAAAAGCCGAGGATGGACGGATAGTTGCCATCCTCGACGACTGCCCGGGTGAACTGCCCTGCCACGGTCAGGTCGTTCATGAACTGTGCGGTGCAGTCGACGGGATTGCGCGGCGATGCGAACGGGATCAGCGCCTTCAGGCGTTGCTGGGCCGCATGGGGCATTGCAGGCATGGGCAGGCCGACCTTGTCGGCTGCGTCGGACACGATCACCCCCGCGCCGCCACTGACCGTGATGACACCCAAAGCGTTGTTCACCGGAAAGATCCGGCGCGTGGCAAGGCGAGCCACGTCCAGCATGTGTTCGGTGGACGTGGCTCGCACCACGCCATGGTCGGCCAGAACCGCATCGGTGACCGCATCGTTGCCGGCAATCGACGCGGTGTGCGACTGGGCCGCGGCGCTTCCCAATGTGCTGGTCCCGACTTTCATCATGACAACGGGCTTGCGTGCCTGCCGCGCAGCGTCGAGTGCGCATAGCAGGCCCGCGCCATCCCGGATGCCTTCCGAGTAAACGGCAATCACGTCCGTGGCATCGTCATCCACGAAGGACTGGATCACGTCGCCCAAGGTGATGTCGCACTCGTTGCCCGTCATCACGCAGGCCGAGATGCCAATACCGTTGCGCCTGGCGATGCCCAGGATGTGGCTGCCGTAGGCGCCCGACTGGCTGGCGATCGCCACCCGTCCGGCGGCCGGAAACCCCATCTCGACCACCGACGTAAAGCTGCCGTAGAAGCCGATGCGGGGATTCAGCACGCCCAGCGAATTGGGGCCCAGCAGCCGGACCCCGCCGCGGCGCGCGGCGCTGACCAGTTGCCGCTCCAGCAAAACGCCCTCGTCCCCCATTTCGGCAAAGCCGGCCGAAAACACGATAGCGGCCCGCGTTCCTCGCGCGCCCAGGTCGGCCACCGCCTGGGGCGCCAGATGCGCGCTGACCGCCACGATGGCGACGTCTGGCGTCTCGGGCAAGGCCGCGATGGACGGGAATGCGGCCAGGCCCTGCACACTGGCCCGGTTGGGATTCACCGGATAGAGGGCGCCGGTAAATCCTTGCGACCGCATGTAGGCCAGCGGACGCCCGCCAATACGCAGCGGATCGTCCGACGCGCCGATCACGGCGACGGTCCTCGGGTTCAGAAGCCCGTCCAGGGAAGAAGGAAATGACGACACAGCGGGATCAGCGTTCATGGGGCAGGCCAGCTCAGTTTGAAAAAGGGAACACAGAGGCAGTTCAGTCCAGCTTGATGCCGGCGCGCTTGACGACCCCGGCCCATCGGGTCGTTTCCTTGCCGATCACGGCGCCGAAGTCGGCGGGCGATGCCCAGTTGCCCGAAAAGCCCTGGGCATCCAGGCGCGCTTTCAGCTCGGGGTCGGCCAGCGCCTTCCGGATCTCGGCACTGAGCCGGTCGATGACGCTTTGCGGCGTCTTGGCCGGCGCCATCAGGCCGTTCCACGCTTCGGCGTCAAAGCCTTCCACACCCGATTCGGACACCGTCGGCAGATCGGGCAGCAGGGCCGAACGCTTGGCGCTGGTGATGCCGATCGCTCGCAGGCGTCCGCTCTGCACTTGCGGCAGGGCCGAGAACATCAGGTCCATGACCAGGTCGGCGTTGCCTGCCATGACGTCGGCCATGGCAGGCGCGCTGCCGCCGTAGGGGATGTGGTTCATGCGGATACCCGCCTGATTGCTCAGCAGCTCCATGGCAAGGTGGGTGGACGACCCATTGCCGGCACTGGCGAAATTCAGGGCGTTCGGCTTGGACTTGGCCAGGGCAACCAGATCCCCCACGGTGTTGACGGGCAGTTTGGGATTGACCATGACCAGCATCGGCCCGCTCGACAGGCGCGCCACTGGAACCAGATCCTTGGTGATGTCGTAGCGCAGGTTGGTGTAGATGGACGGATGGATCGTGTGGCCCGTGGTCACCAGGACCAGCGTGTAGCCATCGGCAGGCGCGCGGGAAACCTGTTCGGCGCCGATATTGCCCGAGGCGCCCGGCTTGTTTTCGACGACCACCGGCTGCTTGAGCTGGTCGCTCAGTTTCTGGCTGACCAGACGGGCAACGACATCGTTGGTGCCGCCGGGCGCATAGGGAACGACGATGCGGATGGCGCGTTCTGGAAACGCATCCGGCGCAGCAGCTGCCGACAGGGAAGGAACCAGGGCCAGGGCGGTGCAGAGCGCACCGAGCGAAGCAAGGCGGAATGCGGGCATGCGAGTCTCCGGGAAGTTATGGCCGTCGACTGATGAATCAGCCGGGCGTTTGGTATGTCCCGAATGCTAGGCATTCCTGTATATTCAATCCAATACTTTGGATGTACCCCGATATACACCGCATGTATAGGAACGCCCCCGGTCATGGATTTGCGTCAACTCGAACAATTCGTCGCCGTGGCCGACACCCGCAGTTTCAGCCGCGCGGCGGAACGGCTGTTCATGGCGCAGCCGCCCTTGTCGGTCGCCATTCGCAAACTGGAAGATGAGGTGGGCGTCGCGCTGTTCGATCGGGGCCCTCGCGGCGTGATGCTTACGGCGGCCGGACAGGCCGCGCTGGGCGCCGCCGTGCGCTGTCTTGCCAGCGCCAGGGACGTGGCCATTGCCGCGCAGGCAGCGGCCAATGGCGAGACCGGCACGCTGCGTGTCGGCTTCATCGGATCCCTGACGTTCAGCCTGCTGCCGACGCTGATCCAGCACTTTCGGGGCGACCATCCGCAGGTGCGGCTCGAACTCAGCGAATCCACCAACGAAGGCTTGCTGGGCATGATCGAGAGCAAAGCGCACGACGTGGCGTTCGTTCGCGAGCCGACCACCCATCCGGCGCACCTGACCTTCATGACCGTGGCCGACGACGTGTTCTGCGTGGCGATGCCTGCCCATCATCCCCTGGCGCGGCAGCGCAAGGTCAGGCTGAAGGACCTGCGCGATCAGGACTTCATCGGCTACACGCCGTCGCGGGTCGGCGGCTTGCACGCAGCCGTCATGCACTTGCTGCACGACGCCAATCTGTCGGTCAAGGTGGCGCAGGAAGCCGTGCAGGTGCAGACCGTGGTCGGCCTGGTGCGCAGCGGACTGGGTATTGCACTGGTGCCGTCAATCAACGCGGAATTCATGCCGAATGACGTGGTCTTCCGGCCGATTGCCGACCTTCCCGCGTCGTCGCGTATCGGCATCGCGCTCGCCTACCACGAACAGAACGCAAATCCCGTGTTGCCGCGTTTTGTCAGGAACATCCAGGACACCCTGCAACTGGAATCCCGCCGCCGCTAGGCGCTGCGGAAGCCGCCCACCACGATCGGCTCGGCTTCCAGCTGCACGCCATACCGAAGCGCCACGTCCTTCCGGATCGCGTCGGCCAGCGCCAGGATGTCGGCCGCGTCGGCGCCGCACCGATTGACCAGCACCAGCGCCTGCCGCGCATGCACGCCGGCGCGGCCCAGGTCGCGGCCTTTCCAGCCGCATTGGTCGATCAGCCAGCCGGCGGCAAGCTTCCATGACCCGTCGGGCTGGGGATAGGCGACCAGGCCGGGGAACAGCGCCTTGAGCTCGTCGTACTGGCGGGCCGGCACCACCGGATTCTTGAAGAAGCTGCCGGCGTTGCCGATCACGGCGGGGTCGGGCAGCTTGTTGCGGCGGATTTCGCAGACGGCGTCGAAGATGGCGCGAGCGGTGGGCGTTGACGCGGCCAGGCGGGGGTGGCGCTGCAGGTCGGGGTAGTCGATGACCGGCTGCCATGCGAGCGGCAGCCGGAAGCGCACCGAGGCAACGATCCAGCGGCCCGGCTCGGCCTTGAAGCGGCTGTCGCGATAAGCGAAGCGGCAGGCGGCGGCGTCCATCTCGACCCACTGCCGGGCCTGCAGGTCGTACGCGGTCAGGCCGTCGAACCGGTCCATGAGTTCGACGCCATAGGCGCCGATGTTCTGCACGGGCGACGCGCCCACGGTCCCGGGGATCAGCGCCAGGTTTTCCAGCCCGTCCCAGCCCTGGCCAGTGCAGAAGGCGACGAAGTCATGCCAGTTTTCGCCGGCGGCGGCCTCGACGATGCGGCAGCCCTCCTTGTCCTGCAGGCGTCGGATGCCGCGCGTGGCCAGGTGCGCCACCAGCCCGGCCACCCGGGCAGGCAGGACGACGTTGCTGCCGCCGCCCAGGACGAACAGCGATGGGTAGGTGGCGGCCAGTGACGCCAGCGCAGGCAATTGCGCCGCATCGTCGATGCGGACGAACGCATCGGCGTGACTGACAAGACCAAAGGTGTTGAATGCCGACAGGTTCTGCGGCGCGGGCGGGGGAAAGGACGAGGTCACAGGGCCGGTGTTGAAGGACGCTATCGAAGCTGTCCATGTTACTTGACTACAATTGCGGGTATCGCGGCGAATGCCGATTCGCACCACGCCGCCCAGAACACGCCAAGGGAGCCAAAAAAATGCCTACATTCGATGTCGTTTGCAAACCCAACCAGGTCGAACTGAAAAATGCGGTTGACCAGAGCATGAAGGAAATCGGCACGCGCTTCGATTTCAAGGGCTCGGCCGCCAAGGTCGAACATGCGGACAAGGAAGTGACCCTGACCGCCGACAGCGATTTCCAGCTCGGCCAGGTGCTGGACGTGTTGCTGGGCAAGATGACCAAACGCAATGTGGACGTGCGTTTCCTGGATCACGGCAAAGTCGAAAAGATCGGCGGTGACAAGGTCAAGCAGGTGCTGACGATCCGGGACGGCGTGCCGCAAGACGCCGCCAAGAAGATCGTGGCCCAGATCAAGGCCAGCAAGATCAAGGTGCAGGCCAGCATCCAGGGCGACACGGTGCGGATTCAGGGTGCCAAGCGGGATGATCTGCAGACCGCGATCGCCTTGCTGAAAAAGGAAGTGACCGATCTGCCGCTGGGCTACGAAAACTTCCGCGACTGACGTTCACGCAGCGACCGCACAAAAAAGGGACTGGCAATCGCCAGTCCCTTTTTCACATCCATCGCGATCGCTCGGACTCAGGCTGCGGCGGCCTTGGCGCCTGTCCCGAGCACCTTGGCGAAGCGCCCACGGATCGACGCTTCGATTCCCTTCGCGTCGAGCCCCAGGCCGGCCAGCAGGGTCGCCTGGTCACCGTGGTCGATGAACTGATCGGGCAGACCCAGTTGCAGCACCGGCATCGTCACCCCGGCGGCGTTCAGCGCCTCGGTCACGGCACTGCCGGCGCCGCCCATCAGGCAGCCTTCTTCGATCGTCACGATGGCCGCATGCCGCGCGGCCAGTTCCAGCACCAGTTCGCGGTCCAGCGGCTTGACGAAACGCATGTCGACCACGGTCGCGTCAAGCGACTCGGCCGCCGCGGTGGCGGGCACCAGCATCGTGCCAAAGGCCAGGATGACGACGCCGCGATCGGCAGAGGCCGATGACGACTCGCGTCGCACGATGCCCTTGCCTACCGGCACCGTGTCCAGCGTCCTGGCGGGAATGGCGCCCCGGCCGGCGCCGCGCGGATAGCGGACCGACGACGGGCCCACATGCTCGTAACAGGTGGACAGCAGCAGGCGGCACTCGGCTTCGTCGGACGGCGTTGCGATCACCATGTTCGGGATGCAGCGCAGGAAGGCGATGTCGTAATTGCCCGCATGCGTTGCGCCGTCGGCGCCCACGAGGCCGGCACGGTCCAGCGCGAACGTGACGTCCAGGTTCTGCAAGGCCACGTCGTGCACCAGCTGGTCGTAGCCGCGCTGCAGGAAGGTCGAGTAGATCGCCACGACGGGCTTCTGCCCTTCGCAGGCAATCCCGGCCGCGAAGGTCACGGCGTGCTGTTCGGCGATGCCGACGTCGAAATACCGGTTCGGAAAGCGCTGTTCAAATTCGACCATGCCGCTGCCTTCGCGCATGGCCGGCGTGATGCCGACCAGGCGGGTATCGGCCGCTGCGGTGTCGCACAGCCAGTCGCCGAACACTTGCGTGAAGGTCTGCTTGGGCGGCGTGCCCGGCTTGCGGATGCCCACGGCAGGATCGAACTTGCCCGGGCCGTGGTACAGCACCGGGTCGGCCTCGGCCAGCTTGTAGCCCTGCCCCTTGCGCGTGACCACATGCAGGAAACGCGGGCCGGTCAGCTTGCGCATGTTCTGCAGCGTCGGCACCAGCGATTCCAGATCGTGACCGTCAATCGGGCCTACGTAGTTGAAGCCCAGTTCTTCAAACAGGGTAGCCGGTGTGACCATGCCCTTGGCATGCTCTTCCAGCCGGCGGGCCAGTTCCAGCACTGGGGGCACGTGCGCCAGCACGGCCTTGCTCACGTTCTTGGCGGCCGCATAGAAGCGCCCCGACATCAGGCGCGCCAGGTAGCGGTTCAGCGCGCCCACCGGTGGCGAGATCGACATGTCGTTGTCGTTCAGGATCACCAGCAGGTTGATGTCCGACGTGACGCCGCCATTGTTCAGCGCTTCGAAGGCCATGCCGGCCGACATGGATCCGTCGCCGATGACGGCGATGTGCTGCCGGTCCATGCCCGCATTGCGCGACGCGACCGCCATGCCCAGCGCCGCCGAGATCGACGTCGATGAATGGGCCGTGCCAAACGCGTCGTACTCGGATTCGGTCCGCTTCGGAAAACCCGAAATGCCACCTGCCTGCCGCAGCGTGGCCATGCTGTCGCGGCGGCCCGTCAGGATCTTGTGCGGATAGGTCTGGTGGCCCACGTCCCACACGATGCGATCGTGCGGCGTGTCGAACACGTAATGCAGGGCAATCGTCAGTTCGACGGTGCCCAGATTGGACGACAGGTGACCACCCGTGCGGGACACCGACTCGAGCACGAAGGCGCGCAGCTCTTCGGCCACCTGGTTCAGGTCACGGCGGTCGAGCGCGCGAAGGTCGGCGGGCGACTGGATGCGGTTGAGCAGATCTGTGGACATGGTTGACGATGTCTCCGTTATCGGTCGCGCAGCACGATGAAGTCAGCCAGCTCCGCGAGGCGCCGGGCCGCTCCATTGAAGGGTGCCAGGGCGGCGTGCGCCTGCTGCCGAAGGCTTTCGGCCAGGCTGCGGGCTTCGTCCAGCCCAAGGTGCGACACGTAAGTAGGCTTGTCGGCGGCGGCATCCTTGCCGGCCGTCTTGCCAAGCTGGCCTGAATCGGCGGTCACATCCAGGATGTCATCCACCACCTGGAAGGCCAGGCCGACGGCGTGCGTGTAGGCGTCGAGCGCCCGGCGCTGTTCGGACGTGGCGGCCGTGACGATGCCGCCCAGCGCGGCGCTTGCACGCAGCAGCGCACCGGTTTTCAGGCGGTGCATGCCTTCGAGTTCGGCCAGCGACAGCCGCTGGCCAACGTTCATGAGGTCGATCGCCTGGCCGCCCGCCATGCCCGCGCTGCCCGACGCCTGCGACAGGACCTGCATGGCCTGCACCGTCAGGGCCGGGGCAAGCGGCAACTGCGACAGCACGTCGAAGGCCAGGGTCTGCAGGGCATCGCCCACCAGCAGCGCGCAGGCCTCGTCGTACTGGACGTGCACTGTCGGACGGCCGCGCCGCAGCGCGTCGTCGTCCATGCAGGGCATGTCGTCGTGGACCAGGGAATACACGTGGATGAATTCGACCGCCGCCGCCGCGCCATCGAGCGCCATGTCGGCCGCGGGCGTCGCACCGCAGGCTTCGCCAGCCGCATACACCAGCATCGGGCGCACGCGCTTGCCGCCGCCCAGGGCCGCGTAGCGCATCGCTTCATGCAAACGGGTCGGGGCCAGTTCGGCCGGGGGGAGCAGCCGCGCCAGGGCCGTCTCGATCCGGTCGCCGCATGCACCCATCCACGTCTGGAAATCCGCCTTCATCGTGCTCAATCCTCGCTGTCTTCGATCGGACGAAGCAGTTCGCCCTCCAGGACCTTGACCTGGTTTTCGGCACGCGCCAGGCGTTCCTGGCAGACGCGCACCAGGTCCACGCCGCGCTTGTACGACAGCAGCGAGGCTTCGAGCGGCAGCGAGCCGTCTTCCATCCGCGCGACCAGCCCTTCGAGCTCGGCCAGCGCGGTTTCGAAATCCTGCGGCAGCGCAGGCGCAGCGGCGGCAGCCGACTTGCGTGCACCGGCCCTGCGCGGCGCGGCAGCGTCCGTCGCGGACGTCACACTTTGCGGCGCGCCAGCGTCCGTCGCGGGAGTCGTTTCCATCGGCACGGCGTCCCCTGAAAGGGGGTCCAAACTTTCGGCCATTAAGCCTCCTGCAAACTCATGGAGAGTCGAACCCGCAATTGTAATTGATCGGGTCCGCTCAGGCGTGTGAGCAGATGCGTCCACATCCGCCCTTGAAAAAGCCGGCCGCCGGACTTATAGACAAGGACTGGGTACAATACCAAGCTTGATCGGCCAGATCATTTTCTTCGCGCCGGTACAACACACACGGGAATACCACCATGCCTCCCCAGGTTGCGTAAGGGGGGGATCCCTTGTTGAGGCCGGCTCTACCACTCACGCGGAGGGAAGTCATGACCGATATCGGTCGCGTGGAACACGTGGCAGCGAGCCGAGCGCAGCTCCCTGTCAGTGCCTATTTCGATGACGCGCGCTTCAAGCGCGAAATGCAGTCCATTTTCAGCCGGTCGCCCAATTACGTCGGGCACCGGAACAATCTCCCGGAAGTCGGTGATTACCGGACCCTCGCTCAGGAAAACGATGGCCGCGTGCTGGTGCGCAACCAGCACGGTGTCGAACTCGTGTCCAACGTCTGCCGTCACCGGCAGGCCGTCATGCTGGGCAAGGGATCCGTGGGCAGCGACGGGGCGCGGCGCTATGCCGACGCGCCAACGACCGGGAACCTGGGGGTCACCGGCAACATCGTCTGCCCGTTGCACCGCTGGACCTACAACGGCCAGGGCAAGCTGATCGGCGCGCCGCTGTTCGGCGAAAACCCGTGCCTGGACCTTGAACGATTCCCGCTGCAGGAATGGAATGGGTCGCTGTTCGAAGCGCCGCGCCTGGGTGACCGGCACGCCGGCCGCGAACTGTCCGCCCTGCTCGGCCGTCCGGAATTCGACCTGTCCGACTATGTGCTTGACCGGGTCGAAACGCATGTCTGCCACTACAACTGGAAGACCTTCATCGAGGTCTACCTCGAGGACTACCACGTCGGCCCGTTCCATCCGGGACTCGGCCGCTTCGTCACGTGCGATGACCTCAGCTGGGAATTCAACGACTTCTACAGCCTGCAGAAAGTCGGCGTCCACCAGGACCTCGAACATCCGGGCTCATCGGTCTACCAGCGCTGGCACGACAAGGTGCTCGACTACCGCAATGGCGAGCCGCCCGATTTTGGCGCTATCTGGGTCACGCATTTCCCGACCCACATGATCGAGCTCTACCCGCACACGCTTGTCCTGTCGACCCTGTACCCCAAGGGCCCCCAGGAAACGGTGAATATGGTCGAGTTCTATTATCCGGAAGACATCGTGCACTTCGAACGGGAATTCGTCGAAGCGCAGCAGGCTGCCTATATGGAGACGGCGGTGGAAGACGACGAGATCGCCGAACGCATGGATGCGGGCCGTCGCATCCTGCTGGAGCGCGGCACCAACGAGGTCGGGCCGTACCAGTCGCCCATGGAAGATGGCATGCAGCACTTCCACGAGTGGTACCGCTCTGCCATGAATGAGCCGGAAAATCTTTAGCAGATCAGTAACTTTCCTGACTGTCCGTCGCAAAGGCGTCCGAAACAACGGACGCCTTTTTTCTTGGTTTACTCAGGCATATCAAACCGGTGTCAGGTCGTAACGTCGCCCGGGCGCGGCTTTTGCGACCATTTAAACCGGATCGGGCCCGCGGCCATTACAAATCCACACACAGCCGCCTTGCCAAATCCCGGTCCGCAGCGTAACTTTTACACATCGCTTCGAGGTTTGATAATTTTTCAAAAGCCGCATGGCTATTGATCATTCGGGCTTCCAGGCGGGTTGTTCTGTACGAAAACCTTGGCGCAGCCATGTGGTTGAGGGAGTATCGGAACCAGGCAGATTCAATATGCCGCCTGATCCGGTATGAGTAAGGTGGGAGGGAACATGCTGCATTATGCTGTCGTATTTTTTATTATCGCGATAATCGCGGCAGTACTCGGCTTTGGCGGTATTGCTGCGGGTGCCGCCTCCATCGCCAAGATCCTGTTCTTTATATTCATCGTCCTCGCAGTATTGTCGCTGCTCGGCGGCGTATTTCGAAAATAAGCATTACCAAGGAGAATCAACCATGAACTTCCGTACCCTTTTGATCGCTGGCATTATCGGTACTTCGACTGTGATGGCCGGTTGCGCCCAGACGCGCACGCAGCAATCCGCTGGCGAATACTCGGCTGACGCCGCCATCACCG